>NZ_JBFUES010000202.1:0-9257 GCF_056403875.1 Bradyrhizobium sp. P2_E8 | reverse complement strand
GTCGAGCACGGCGTCGACGTCGTCGGGCAGCACCGCGTAGTTGCGCAACAGCCACGCGATCGCGCGGTTGCGGTTGCCGGTCGCGGTCTCCGAGGCATGCACGGCCTCGTCGACGCCGAGCTCGCGCCCGGCGAACTCGCTGAGTTTGGAGCGGACGCGTTCGAAAGCGCCCTTGCCGTCCACCTCGTAGATCAGGCCCGAGCAGGCAATCGCACCGGCATTGACCATGGGGTTGAAGGGACGGTTGTCGTTGGTGAGCCGGATCGAATTGAAGGCCTCGCCGCTCGGCTCGACGCCGATGGTGGCCGAGACGCGCTCCTCGCCCACCGTCTCCAGCGCCAGTGCGAACACGAAGGCCTTCGAGACCGACTGGATCGTGAACGGCACCGCGCTGTCGCCGACCTCGTAGACATGGCCGTCGATGGTGACGAGCGCGATGCCGAAATGATCAGGGTTGGCACGCTTCAGCTCGGGAATGTAATCGGCAAGCTCGCCCGAACCGTCGCTCCTGAATTCCTCGTAGCAATCGGTCAGGAAACGCCGCAGTGGCGGCCTGGTGGGATATCCGGCCGACCGGGTCGCGCCGGCTACGCTGGGCAAACGGGTGGGCTGGGCGTCCACGGTCTCGCACCTCGATTTGCCCAGAATAAAAGCAATTCGTGTGCCATGTATACGGGGCCGACGGTGTCGTGGTGGGGCGCGCCCCCTTTCAGGGACCGAATGGAATCTCAGCGCGCGTCGGATGGTGCACGCGGCTTGAGCAACCGGGCGCAGACGATGCCGAGGACCACCATGATCGCGGCGCTTGCGAACAGCGTCGGCATCTTGCCGCCGTGCTGGAGGCCGAAGCCGTAGGCGAGCGGTCCGACCGTCTGTCCCATGAAGAAGAAGAACGAATGCAGCGACAGCGCGGTGGCGCGCGCCTCGACCGACAGCTCGCTGGCGAACACCTGGAGACAGCCATGGGCGATGTAGAAGCCCCAGCCCATGACGACGAGGTTCAGCGCCTGCACTTCCCAGCGCGGACCGAAAGCCACAGCGACGAGCTGCGAGGCCACCAGCGTCATGCCCGCGATCATCATTCCCTTCATGCCGAGCCACGGCAGCAGGCGCGACACCGTCAGCGTGTAGAACARGCCGCCGACCGCGAAGCCCGCGATGACGATGCCGGCGATCGAGAGCGAGGTCTGGCCGAGCTCGAACAGGAACGAGGCGATGTAGGGAAACAGGCCGAGCACGCAGCAGCCTTCGACGAACACCGCCGAATAGCACACATAGGCATTGGGGTTGGTGAAGATGGTGCGATAGCCGGCCTTCAGCGCCGACAGGCTCGTCTTCGGCGGATGCTTGACCTTGGCGCCGCGAAAGCCGGCGGCAACCGCGATCGAGGCAACGATCACGAGCACGCCGAGCACCGCCAGCACGCCGCGCCAGCCGAGGAAGTCGCCGATCAGGCCCGAGGCCGAGGCACCGAGCAGATTGCCGGTCATGGCGCCGGCGAGCGTGCGGCTGATCGCGACCTGCCGCTTCTCCGGACCGACCAGGTCGCTGGTCAGGCTGAGCGCCACCGGAAACACGCCGCCGGAGCCTATGCCGGCAAGGATGCGGGTCGCAAACAGAACCGAGAACGAGGTCGAGAGCGCGCCGAGGATATTGGCAAGGCCGAGCAGCGCGAGGCAGCCGATCATCAGCCGCGTCTTACCGAACAGGTCGGCGGCCGCGCCGACAATCGGCTGGATGATCGAGAAGGTGAAAGCGAACACCGCGGCAAAGCCCGCGGCGGTCGCGATGCTGACGCCAAAATCCTCGGCGACATGCGGCAGCACCGGATCGAGCGCACGCGCCGACAGCGCCGCGGCGAAGCTCGCGCCGGAAATGACGTAGAGCGCGGCCGGCAGACCGTGATCGTGCGGCCGCGCCTCGCCTTGCTGCATCAGCGCGGATTCTTTGCGAGCGCGTCGAACGCCATCAGCCTGCGGATCAGCCCTTCGAACTCGCGCAGCGGCACCATGTTAGGGCCGTCGGAAGGCGCGCTATCAGGGTCGGGATGGGTCTCGATGAAGACGCCGGCGACGCCGACCGCGACCGCCGCGCGCGCAAGTACCGGCACGAATTCACGCTCGCCGCCGGAGGACGTCCCCTTCCCGCCCGGCTGCTGCACCGAATGGGTGGCGTCGAAGATCACGGGCGCACCGGTGGTGCGCGCCAGGATCGGCAGCGCGCGCATGTCGGAGACCAGCGTGTTGTAGCCGAAGGAGGCGCCGCGCTCGGTGACGAGCACGTTCGGATTGCTCGCGCTCGTGATCTTTGTGACGACGTTCGCCATGTCCCAGGGCGCCAGGAACTGGCCCTTCTTGACGTTGACGACCTTACCGGTCGCGGCCGCCGCCAGCAGCAGATCGGTCTGCCGGCACAGGAAGGCCGGGATCTGCAGGATGTCCACGGCCTGCGCAACCTCTGCGCATTGCGTGGCCTCRTGCACGTCGGTCAGCACCGGCAGCCCGAGCGAGGATCTGATTTCGGCGAAGATCGGCAGCGACTGCGCGAGCCCGAGCCCGCGCGCCGCCGACGCGCTGGTGCGGTTGGCCTTGTCGAACGACGTCTTGTAGACGAGGCCGACGTTCAGCCGCGCAGCGATCTCCTTCAACGCGGAGGCCACCTCCAGCGCATGCTGGCGGCTTTCGAGCTGGCAGGGCCCTGCAATGATCGAGATCGGCAGATCATTGCCGAATTTGACCCTGCCAATGGTGACGACCGGCGCCGCTGACGTCGAAGAGCTCAAGGCAAATCCCTCGTTTCCGCGCGACCATAACCGCCATCGGGGTCGGATCAACCCCATTCGGCCCGGGCTGTCAGAATATCAGGGTTGCGCCGAAGTTCCGCGGGCGCCGCCGCCGCTATTTCACCGCCGAGAAAGCGGTCGGCGTCAGGAGCTGGCTGACGATATTGCCGACGATCTGGCCGTCCGCCTCCGACTTCGCCCGCGCCTCGTGCCAGTCCGGATCGGTCACGAACGCGCCCCACTTCTTCTCGCGCTCGGCGAGCGACTCCCAGGCGAGGAAATAGGTCAGCTCCTGGCTGGATTCACCGATCAGCGTGGTGAAGAATCCGGCCTGGCGGATGCCGTGCTTTTCCCAGATCTTCAGCGTCGCCGTCTCGAACCGCTTCAAGAGCGCGGGCAAGCGGCCGGGCACGCAGCGATAGATGCGCATTTCGTAGATCATTCTGACTTCCTCCCCGAACAGGTCCGCCGCTTATAACGGTTGGCCATGATGGTGTCTTGCGCCCTGCCCGATCGCCCCCGTCGCGTTTCGCGCATGGCTAGACAGCCCTTCGGCAAAGCACCTCATCCGGCTCCCGCAATGCTGCCGCAATGATCGGGCCGCTAGAATGGCTTTGGTTGAAGCCCAGGTGCCGGATCATGCGGATTTTGCTCGTCGAGGATGAGGCGGAGATGGCCGGCGCGCTGGCGTCAGCGCTGAAGCGCTACGACATGGTGGTAGACCACGCCCCTACCCTTGCCGAGGCGGAAGAGGCCATTTCCGCCGACGTCCATGTCGCGGTCCTGCTCGACCGCCAGCTCCCCGACGGCGACGGCCTTGCACTGATCCCGAAGCTCCGGGCGCGCGCCGACGGCGTGCCGATCATCGTCCTGACCGCGCGCGGCGAGCTCGCCGACCGGATCGCCGGGCTCGACAGCGGTGCCGACGATTATCTGGCCAAGCCGTTCGCGGTCGAGGAGCTGCTGGCGCGCCTGCGCGCCGTGATGCGGCGCCCCGCGGGACTTACGCCGGATGTCATCCGTGCCGGCCGCCTCGCCTTCGATGTCGGCCATCGCGAGGCGAGCATCGACGGCCAGCCGTTCGAGCTGCCGCGTCGCGAGCTGTTGGTGCTCGAGGCGCTGATCCGCCGCCTCGGCCGCACCGTGCTGCGCTCGGCGCTGGAAGAGGCCGTCTACAATTTCGACGACGAGATCCAGTCGAACGCGCTGGACACGCATATTTMGCGGCTCCGCCGCAAGCTCGCCGAGGCGGATGCCGGCATCGAAATCCACGGCATTCGCGGCGTCGGCTATCTCCTGAAGAAGCTGCCATGAGCAGGCACGACGATCCCTATTGCCTGCGCTCGCGCCTGAGCTGGCGCCTGCTCTCGCTCCAGGCCGCGCTGCTCCTGGCACTGGTTGCCGTCGTCGTCGGGGCGCTGTGCGCGTCGGGATTTGTGCTCGCCGAGCGCGACGAGGATCGCGTGATCGACGTCGTGCAGCGCGCACTCGCGCGCGACGCACAGGGCGGCCTGACCGTGCGGCCGACGCCCGAGCTCAAACAATTGCGTAGCGAGACACCGGACCTCTGGTTCCTGGTCCGCGACCGGCAGGGACATTCGCTCGCCGAAGGTGCCGTGCCGGCCGAATTCGCCGCGATCGGCGGCGGCCTCGACCAGATCAGCCAGGCGCGGCTCGGCTGGCAGATGTTCGAGGACGATCCGCGCAAGCCGGCGGCGCGGCTGAAGCGGGTCGACACCGAGGCCGGCAATGTGCAGGTCATCACGGCGACGCAGGGCCGGCTGACCGGCGCCAAGGCGCTGGTCATGACATCGCTTGCATTCCTGGGCATCGCCCTGCCTGGCCTGCTTCTGATGGGAACCGCGACCTTCATCGCGACACCGGTGATCGTGCAGCGCGCCTTCAGAGGACTTGATACGACCGCGGACCAGGCGCGTCGCATCGACATCCATCAGCGCGGCGCGCGCCTGTCGGTGGAGAGAATTCCGCTGGAGGTCGTGCCGCTCGTGACCGCGGTCAATGACGCGCTGGCGCGGCTCGACCAGGGCTATGCCCGCCACAAGCGTTTCGTCGCCGACGCCGCACACGAGCTGCGCACGCCGATCGCGATCCTCAACACGCGCCTGGAGTCGCTTGCCCCGGGGCCGGACAAGACCCGGCTGCTGGAAGATGCCGCGCGGCTGGCGACACTTGCCGAGCAGTTGCTGGACATTCAGCGGCTCGACCGCTGCGGCCATCCGTTCGCGCGCGTCGACCTCGTCCGGGTCGCGCAAGGCGCTGCTGCCGACCTCGCGCCGCTGGCGATTGCCGCCGGCTACGAGCTGGCGCTCGATGCAGCCACGACGCCGATCGAGACGATCGGTGACGCGGCCGCGCTGGAACGCGCGCTGACCAACCTCGTGCAAAATGCTATTCAGCACGGCCCTCGCCGCGGCACCATCGGCATTCGCGTCAGCAGACCCGCGAGCATCGAAGTCACGGACGAAGGTGCCGGCATTCCCGCCGAACAACGCGAGCAGATCTTCGAGCCGTTCTATCGGCTGACGCCGCTCGATCGCGGCGCCGGCCTCGGCCTCAACATGGTGCGCGAGATCGTGCACCTGCATGGCGGCCACGTCTCGGTCACGGATGGGCCGGACGGCGGCGCCTGTTTCAGAATAACGCTGCGCCCAATCCCGCAGGGTTGAATCAATCCGACTGCGCCCCTCACAGCGCAATGCTGTCGCAATGCACGGCCGTGACACTGCATCCGCCTCATCTCTGATCTTTCGAGGTGCAACCAAGATGCCGGAGTGCGCATGCCCAACGATTTCCTCTCCTTCTTCCTGTCCTGGATGTCGGCCCCGCGTCGGGTCGGCGCGATCGCGCCATCAGGCGCGGCGCTCGCCGATCTGATCACGCGGGAGATCACCGCATCGAGCGGCCCGATTCTCGAGCTCGGTCCCGGCACCGGCGCATTCACCTACAAGCTCCTGAAACGCGGCGTGCGCCAGCAGGACCTCACGCTGATCGAATACGGCTCCGACTTCATGAAGCTCCTGCAATTGCGCTTCCCCAACGCGCGCGTGTTGTGGATGGATGCGGGGCGGCTGACCACGGAGCGCCTCTATGACGGCACGCCGGTCGGCGCGGTCGTGAGCGGCCTGCCGCTGCTCAACATGTCGACGCGCAAGGTCGTCTCCATCGTCGGCGGCGCTTTCAGCTACGTCCGCCCCGGCGGTGCCTTCTACCAGTTCACCTACGGCGTGAGCTGYCCGGTGCCGCGGCCGATTCTCGATCGGCTGGGCTTACGTGCCACCCTGGTCGATCGCGCCCTGCTGAACGTGCCGCCGGCCGCCGTCTACAAGCTGACGCGGCGGCCGCAGATGAAGCTCGTCACGGGATCGCTTGCGCCGGCCCCCTCGACGCGAATCGCGTTGGAGCCGATCCATCACGCGCGCGACTACTCCGCCGCGCGCTGAGCCATCAGACCAGCCGGCTCTGCACCATCGCCGCCTGAATGAACGAGGCGAAGAGAGGATGAGGCTCAAAAGGCCGCGACTTCAGCTCGGGGTGGAACTGGACGCCGATGAACCAGGGATGATCCTCGTACTCGACGATCTCCGGCAGGACGCCGTCGGGCGACAACCCTGAGAATTTCAGGCCGTGCTGCTCGAGACGGTCCTTGTACGCGGTGTTCACTTCGTAGCGGTGGCGGTGGCGTTCGGAGATCTCGGTCGCGCCGCCATAGACCTGCGAGACGCGGCTGCCGCGATTGAGCGCCGCCGGATACGCACCGAGCCGCATCGTGCCGCCGAGATCGCCGGCCTGCGAGCGCTTCTCGAGCTCGTTGCCGCGCAGCCACTCCGTCATCAGGCCGACCAAGGGCTCCTTGGTCGGGCCGAATTCGGTGGAGTTGGCGTCCTCGATGCCGACGAGATTTCGCGCGGCTTCGATCACCGCCATCTGCATGCCGAAGCAGATGCCGAAATACGGCACGTCACGCTCGCGCGCGAACTGCGCCGCACGGATCTTGCCTTCCGCGCCGCGCTGGCCGAATCCGCCGGGCACCAGGATGCCGTTGACGTGCTCGAGGAACGGCGCGGGATCTTCCTTCTCGAAGATCTCGCTCTCGATCCAGTCGAGATTGACCTTCACCTTGTTGGCGATGCCGCCATGCGAGAGCGCCTCGATCAGCGACTTATACGCATCCTTCATGCCGGTGTATTTGCCGACGATCGCGATGGTGACGTTGCCTTCGGGATTGCGCACGCGCTCGTTGATCTGCTGCCAGCTCCGCAGCTCCGGCGGAATCCGCGAGGCGATGCCGAAAGCGGCGAGCACTTCGTCGTCGAGGCCCGCATTGTGGTAGGCCTCGGGGACGGCATAGATGTTGTCGACGTCGCGCGCCTCGATCACCGCGCTTTCACGCACATTGCAGAACAGCCCGAGCTTGCGCCGCTCTTCCTTCGGTATCTCGCGGTCGGTGCGGCAGAGCAGGATGTCCGGCTGAATGCCGATCGAGCGCAGCTCCTTCACCGAATGCTGCGTCGGCTTCGTCTTCAATTCGCCAGCGCTCGGAATGTAGGGCAGCAGCGTGAGATGGATGTAAACGGCATGATCGCGCGGCAGCTCGTTCTTGAGCTGGCGGATCGCCTCGAAGAACGGCAGGCCCTCGATGTCGCCGACGGTGCCGCCGATCTCGACCAGCACGAAGTCGTAATCGTCATTGCCGTCGAGGACGAATTCCTTGATGGCGTTGGTCACGTGCGGAACCACCTGGATGGTCGCGCCGAGATAATCGCCGCGGCGCTCCTTGGTGATGATGTCCTGGTAGATGCGCCCCGTCGTGATGTTGTCGGCCTTGGTCGCCGGCCGCCCGGTGAAGCGCTCGTAGTGACCGAGATCGAGATCGGTCTCCGCGCCGTCATCGGTCACGAACACTTCGCCGTGCTGATACGGCGACATCGTTCCGGGATCGAGGTTGAGATAGGGGTCGAGCTTACGGAGGCGGACCTTGTAGCCCCGGGCCTGCAACAGCGCACCGAGTGCCGCCGAAGCCAAACCCTTGCCGAGCGAAGAAACCACGCCGCCGGTGATGAATATGTACCGCGCCATGGGACTTAACCTCTAATCCCTCGAATTCGATTCGCCAAAGCGATTCGTATTCCGCCCCAAAGATTTTGCGGGCCTGTGGGTGAACCGGAACGAAGAGTGGTGACAGTGCCTTGATGGGGATTGTTGATGCAGGACGGTAGAAGCCGCGCTGCATGGCCCCCCTGCTTTATTGCGAACGAGGTACCTGCGGGCCGCTCGGGGCCGGGGCCTGCTGCTGCTCGTCGGCCTTCTTCAGCGAATCCAGGATGCCGCCCGAGGTCGGCGGTGCAATCGGCGATCCGCCGGCCGGCTGGCCCTGCGATGCCGGCTGGCCAATGATCGACGAAGGCGCGCGGTTGTATCCGGCGTACCAGGACAGGAACAGGCTGGTCAGGAAGAAGCCGGCGGCGAGGATCGCAGTCGTCCGCGACAAAAGATTCGCGGTGCCGCGGCTCGACATGAAGCCCGCGCCTCCGCCCATGCCGAGGCCGCCGCCTTCCGACTTCTGGAGCAGGACGGCGCCTATCATGACGGCGACGATCATGAGATGGATGACGATGACAACAGTCTGCATAGTGCCCTTCCGTCACAAGCCGACAGCGCCGAGACGGCGGCCGATCGCGCTTCGCGGGTTTTCCTGAAGTTGCGCGGTGTTACACGATCGGAAACGGCATTGCCACCCCCGATCGGGTCCCGACCAACGGTTTGGTTTAGCTAGGGACAGCCCTTGGCGATCGCAAGGAAATCGGCCGCCTTGAGGCTGGCGCCACCGACCAGCGCCCCGTTGACGTTCTTCACGGCCATCAGCTCGGCCGCGTTCGACGGCTTGACCGAGCCGCCATAGAGGATCCGCATCTTGGCGCCGTCCGCCCTAAACCGGGAGGTCAGGAATTCCCGGATAAACCCATGAATCTGCTCGACATCCTGGGCCGTGGGGGTCAGGCCTGTGCCGATGGCCCAGACTGGCTCATAGGCGACGACGAGGTTGGCCGCGGTAGAACGGTCCGGCAGCGAGCCGTCGAGCTGGCCACGCAGGATGTCCAGGGTCTGGCCGGCATCGCGCTGGGCTTGCGTCTCGCCGATGCAGACGATCGCCGTCACCCCGGCCCGCCAGGCGGCTTCCGCCTTTTGCCGCACCAAAGCATCGCCCTCGCCATGGTCGGCGCGGCGCTCGGAATGGCCAACGATGATGGCGGTCGCACCCGCATCCGCCAGCATTTCGGCGGCGATGTCGCCGGTATGGGCGCCGGAGGCCTTGGGGTGGCAATCCTGGGCCCCCACTGCGACCTTCTTGCCGCGCGCCTTGTCGGCAAAGGCCGCGATCAGGGTCACCGGCGGGCAGACCAGCAGATCGGCTTTGGCGGCCACCTCTGCCGCGCCATTGAGCATGGCGTCGAAT
>NZ_JBFUES010000201.1:0-9261 GCF_056403875.1 Bradyrhizobium sp. P2_E8 | reverse complement strand
CCGTTCAGGCAGCCTTCGCCGAAGAATTGTCCGGGCTCCATGATCCCGACCACGGCTTCCTTGCCCTGTTCGGAGACGACGAGAACCTTGATCCTCCCCTTCTGGATGTAGAAAACGGTATCCGCGGCGTCGCCTTGCGAGAACACGACCTGGTTCTTGTCGAAATTCAATATGGCCTTGCCGTCGCCGACCTTGGCGAGAAAGAGTTTTGGGTCGAACGCGCTTTTCGCCGCTCTTGGCATGACGTCGTCGAGAGCCTGGTGGAAGGTCAGTTTAGCAGGTCCGGTGCCGGGCGCGTTAGGCAAATCTTGCTTACACCCTCGGACCTGCCGGTGATCCCGACCACACAATTGTGGCGGCGGCTTCGGCCGGCTCGCCATAAGCCTCGCCTGCGCTCAATGCCGTACGACCGTCTGATGCCGGTCCTTCATGAGTGCGGCATCCAGCTCTGTTTGGCTGATCGCGTAAGACTGGATCAGCAGTTGGGAGGCAGACCTCGCGGGCGTCTGAAACAGCGTCGCCACGCGCCGATAGGCGACTCTCGACAACCCTTCGATCTGCTCGTCGTCAGTGAGGACGACATATTCACCGGCGGGCTGAGCGCCCTCGAGGCCCTGAAGTACGAAGGGATTGGCGAACGAAACGGTGGTCCGCGTTGTTCTGATGGTCAATATGAGATCTCCTGGACGAACCTGCAGAGGCATACCGGTCACTTGCCGACGCTGCTCGTCGTGCCGGGCGGGAGACGGCCGTTAGAGAACTCTATCGGTTGGCTCGCTCTGCCGCAGAGCAGAATTGCTCACCTTTGAAGGAATGGTCCGCAATTGATCGTGAGCCGCGCGCCGATCACGCGATCGGCATCTGAGCACTTTTGCACATCATCCACCCCTGCTCAGGTCTAGGCTGACCGGCGATGGAACACCGCTTGGTCGTCCGTTGGTGTGAAAATGAACATCCTGGTGAAAGCCTTTTCGTCATATTGGCTGTGGGCATCGCGGCCGGTTGGCTTGCGGGCCAGATGAATGGCGGCCCCGGTTCGCACCCCCGTGCTGGGGCCGCTTCCTCGCGCGTTTCCCTTCAGCTGCTACCTGGCTGATCTCATCGGATCGTCCATGGATATTTTGCGGACGTTCCCGCACTTGGAGCATTCGAAGATTCGCAGATTGGGACCGTCGCAATTTGCCCCGACGTGGACCAGAATCATGCGGCTTTGGCAGGCCGGGCAGAGCGGCCGGGGTATCGGAATCAGCGTCGGTTCTGGACGAGCATAGACCTCGGACATATGAAGCTCCTGCCCATATGGCGGGGTACGCTGGACCCGAAGCCGCCGCCGATGACAGCCGATTCGACGGCTGCGATGTGGTGAGCATGCCGCGCTCGCCTGTCAGCCTCGGTTCAATATTGCTCACATTGCCGGAAAATCGCCGGCCGGCCGGCAATGCGTCCGACCTAACCCTTTCCATCTCAGTCGCGGTGTGTCATGGGGGGCAGGCTAATTCGGCGACAACGCCGGCTCCCGGCGTGAGCAATATTGCTCAGCAGGACATCCTGGTACGGATCAATATGAGCGCGTGCGGGGCACGACCTCATAACTGCTGCCGGAGGCGTCCGTGGGCGATAACAGTACTTCTTCGGTGGACATCGGGAGCAGACCAGAAATGACTCAAGGAACGCCGGAGATCCGCGCGTCGGCGCAGTTGCTCGCCCGCTATCGCGAGGCCGACAGTGCGCGCGGTGTTCTCGAACTGGTGATCACGGCGGTGCCGCTCTGCGTCATCTGGGCTCTGATCTGGGCTGCTCTTGACCACGGCTATTGGTTTGCTCTGCTGCTCGAGGTGCCCGCGGCGGGTTTGCTGGTCCGTCTGTTCATGATCCAGCATGATTGCGGACATGGCTCGTTCTTCCGCGGCCGCGTTGCGAACGACTGGGTCGGCCGAGCCATCGGCGTGATGACACTGACACCGTACGATTACTGGCGGCAAAACCATGCCCGCCATCATGCGAACTCCGGCAATCTCGATCACAGGGGCTCGGGGGACATCGATACGTTGACCGTGCGCGAGTTTCGCGACCAATCGCGATGGCGCCGGATGCTGTATCGTTTGTATCGGCATCCCATCGTGATGTTTGGCGTCGGTCCCACGTATTTGTTCATCTTGAAGCATCGGTTGCCGGTCGGGCTGATGCGCGGCGGCTGGAAGCCCTGGCTGAGTACGATGGGCACGAACGTCGCGATCGCGATTCTCGTCGCTGTGATGATCCGGCTGGTCGGCTATGGGCCACTCCTGCTGGTCCACCTGCCGATCGTCGTTCTGGCGGCGTCGATCGGTGTCTGGCTGTTCTACGTCCAGCACCAGTTCGAGCACACCTACTGGTCCCATGACGAGACCTGGAATTTTCACGACGCTGCGCTGCACGGCAGCTCGCACTACCAATTGCCGGCTGTCTTGCGATGGTTCACGGCAAATATCGGCGTCCACCACATCCATCATTTGAGCAGCCGAATTCCCTGCTATCGCCTGCCGGACGTGTTGCGGGACCATCCGCAGCTCGCCGGCGTCGGACGGATCACGCTGCTGCAGAGCCTGCGGACCGTGCGGCTGACCTTGTGGGATGAGGAGCGGCTGCAACTCGTTTCCTTTGGAGAGGCTGCCTTGACCTCAACCGCCTCGCCGACGGCGGTCGCCTCGCGGCGGGGTCGCTGAAGGTCGTGAATGCACGCGCCCCCAGCTGCGTTTGCGGCTGAGGTTCGGCCGGACGGTGCTGGGCGTTTAGCCACCTTTCTCGACCAAAGCCTGTCGGTCCAAAGAATATAGGCCGGTTTCCGGCCGCATCGCGTGACCCGGATTGTGATCGCCGGGAGCTCCATTTCCGCAATGGGGACAAAAGCCGGCGGATCCGCCCCCTCCAAGGCGGACATTCTGCCGCAGCGATCGCCGCCAGCCTCAGGCCAGCCCCGGCCGCGAGCCACTCTTCCGCCTGCGCAAGCCGTCGTATATGAGAGATTTGTCGCCGGAACGTGCCGAATATCGCCACAGACGGAACGTATGGCGGCTGCGATTTCTTAATCCAAAGATCGCAATCTGAGACGTGATCGACATGAGCGCGGACTGGCATTTCGACCGGGGCATGGCATGAAAAACCGACTGACGACGGCGCAATCCACCCTGGCGATGCGGCGTTGGGCCCATCCCGGCATGATTGCGCTTGCGACGCTGGCCGTGCTTGCCGTGGTGAACCCGGCGACCGCGGCCAAGCAGGCGCGCCAGCCGGCCGAGGCGGTGGCGCCGCGGGAGGCCGGCGAGCCGATCATGGCGATCGTGTCGATCAAGAGCCAGCAGGTCACCTTCTACGACGCCGACGGCTGGATCCTGCGCGCGCCGGTCTCGACCGGCACCACCGGGCGCGAGACGCCGGCCGGCGTTTTCGCCGTCGTCGAGAAGGACAAGGACCACCACTCGACCATGTATGACGATGCCTGGATGCCGAACATGCAGCGCATCACCTGGAACGGCATCGCGCTGCATGGCGGGCCGCTGCCGGGCTATGCCGCCTCGCACGGCTGCGTGCGGATGCCCTTCGGCTTTGCGGAGGGGCTGTTCGACAAGACCAACATCGGCATGCGCGTGATCATCTCGCCGAACGACGCGGCCCCGATCGATTTCACCCATCCCTCGCTGTTCGTGCCGAAGCGCGAAGCCATTGCGGCGGTGCCGAGCCGGGCCGACAAGCTCTCCGCCGAGGCCGAGGAGGCGACCCGGGCCGCCGACGAGGCCAAGAAGGCCGCGGCAATGGCCGCGAAGGAGGCTGCATCGCTTCCCACCTCGCTGCGCAAGCTGGAACAGCAGAAGGCCCGCGCCGATGCCGAGCTCGCCTTCGCCGACAAGACGCTGGCGGCTGCAAAGACCGATCAGGCCCGCGCCAAGGCCGAGGAGCTGAAGCAGAAGGCCGCCACCAGGGCTGCCGATGCGGCAACGCAGCTCGACACCGCCAAGGCCGCTGCGCAGCCGAAGCGCGACGCGGTCGCTGCCACGAAGGAGGCCGCGAAGGCGACTGCGACCAAAAAGGCCGATGCGGTCAAGGCGGCGACCGACGCCAAACTCGCGCTCGAGCCGGTATCGGTCTACATCAGCCGCGCGACGCAGAGGCTCTATGTGCGACGGAACACGCACAAGCCGGCGCCGGATGGCGGCGGCGAGGTGTTCGACACCAGCATCGAGGTCCCGGTCACGATCCGTAATCCCGACCGGCCGCTCGGCACGCATATCTTCACCGCGATGGCGAAGAACGATACCGGCCTGCGCTGGAGCGTCGTGACGATCGAAAACGGCGACGACGCCAAGGACGCGCTCGACCGTATCACCATTCCGCAGGACGTGTGGGATCGCATCGCGCCGACCGCGTTGCCGCGCTCGTCGATCATCATCTCGGACGAGCCGCTGAGCAGCGAGACCAATTACCGCACCGAATTCGTCGCGGTGCTGAGCAACCAGCCCCAGGGCGGGTTCATCACGCGCAAGCCGACCGCGCCGATGGACATTGCGAGCGACGACAGCTGGGACAATGGCGGCAACGGCTTCGGCTTCTTCTTCCAGCGCGATCCGAACCCGCAACCCGTCAACCCGCGCCGCCAGCGCGGCGGCTACCCGTATTATCAGCCGGCGCAGCCGATGCCGCGGAGCTTCTGGTAGGACGCGGGACGCAAGCTGAAGCGTCCCGCAACTACGGTTGCGCCGTGATCACCAGCGCCTGGATCTTGCCCTCGACCGGTCCGGCTCCATGGCGCGTTCGGATCGCCTCGGCAACGGCGTCCGTCGCAGCCTGAAGCTTGCTCGCATCCCTTGCCTCGATCTCGTTTCGTAGCGGCGTTCCCTGGCAGTATGCGAACGCCACATATTCGGGCGTCGGCGCGCGGCTCACCGCGGGAAGCGTTTCGATCGAGATGTGACGAAAGCCCGCCTGCTCCAGATCGGCCTTGATCACGGCCTTGTCGTGATAGCCGTGCGGCGTCCGCGCCATGAAGCGCGGCGGATCGTCGGGAAAGATCTTTCCGAGCACGGCCGTCGCCTCGTCGGCGAATACGTTCTCCTCGATGCGGTCCCACACGTTGAACACGAACGTGCCCTGCGGCCGCAGGACCCGCTTCGCCTCGGCGTAACCCATGATGCGATCCGGAAAGAACATGGCGCCGAACTGGCAGCAGACCACGTCGAACGCGGCATCGTCGAAGGGCAGCGCGGTGGCATCCGCCTGGCGCCAGGACATGCGCTCGTCTTCGCCCTGGCGCTGCGCCGCGACCGCGAGCATCGGCTCGTTGAGGTCGGTTGCGACGTAACGGATGCCGGCAGGCAGCGCCGCCGCCACGGCGCGCGTGACCGCGCCAGTGCCTGCGGCGGTTTCCAGCAGCGTAGACGGGGCGAGCGCGGCGACACGCCTGGCGATGTCGGCGGCGTAGTGGGAAAAGATCAGCGGGACGAGATACTCGTCGTAGATTTTCGGGATCGAGCCGGCGAAGACCTTGTCGGTGGAGGACATGTTTGCCTCGCTGAAGGTTCGGACACGGGATCAAGCTACCATGGAACGCCATCTACCGCGCGAGCAGCGACGTGAACCCCGCCGGTTCCTGCATCCGGGCATCCACCTTCTTCCTTCCGCCTGGCTGGCACGTGGATGGCCGGGACAAGCCCGGGCATGACGCTGCGGAAGCTTCAGTGCACGGAACGCCCACCTCATATGCGGACGCGGCGGCCAGTGACCGGTCCTACGATTTCGCGACAACCTCCCGGATCGGCCGTGATCCATCCCAGTTCATCGCCGCTTGCCGGACCTTCTCGAAGAACGGCCCCTTGGTGCCGCTGATGTCGGAGATCTCGATCACGGTGCCCGGATGCGCCTGGGTGTCGAAATAGGCAAAGCGTCCCTTGTCGCCACCGATCTGGCCCTCGTGGCCCACTTTGTAACCAAGTCCGAGCGCCTTGTCGTAGAGCGCCTGATAGTCGTGGCTCCAATACGACATGTGCTGGAGGCCTTCGTGGCCGGCGTCGAGGAATTCCCTGTAGAGCGAGGGCGCGTCGTTGCGCTGCTGGATCAGCTCGATCTGGAGGTCGCCGGAATTGGCCAGCGCAATGCTCATCTCGACGGCGGAGTCCTGGCCGCGATGACGAAACCAGTCGGTCCGGACGCGGTCCATGTAGTACCAGGGGCCGACGCCCATTACCTCGATCCAGTGCTTCATCGCGGCGTGGATGTCCCGCACCACATATCCGTTCTGGCGCACCGCGCCGAAGATGCGGCTCATGCCCGCGCTCCTCTTGCCGCCTTGTTCACTTGTCCTCGATTCACTTGACTTCGATGCCGGCGTCCTTGGCAACCTGCTTCCAGGCGGCGATGTCGCGCGCGTTGATGTCGCGCTGCTCCTCGCCGGGCACGAATTGCGGCGTAATGCCGAGCGCCAACAGCTTGTCCTTCACCTCGGCATCGCCGAGCGCGTCCTTCAGGGCCGCCGAGAGCTTCTTCGCGACCGGCTCGGCAAGGCCTGCCGGCGCATACATCGCCCAGGACAGGCTGCGGTCGAACGCCACGCCCTGTTCCTTGTAGCTCGCGACGTCAGGCAGGCTCGGCGAGCGCTCGCCGCAGGCGGCCAGCGCCTTGATCGAGCCGTCCTTCACCAGCGGCGTTGCGGTCGCCATGTCGAGCGTGGCGAGCGAGATGTGGCCGCCGAGCAGGTCGCCGGCGAGTTTCGCGATGCCGTTGAAGGGCACGTGGTCCATCTTGATGCCGGCCTGCTGCATCAAGATCTCCGCGCAGAATTGCCCGGTCGAGCCGACGCCCCAGCTGCCGTACTGGATCGGCTCGCCCTTCCTGGCGAGCGCGATCAGGCCCTTGATGTCATTGGCGGCAAAATCCTTGGTCGCCACCAGCATGATCGAGGAGGTGCCGACGCGGCCGATCGTCGTGAAATCCTTGATCGGATCGTAAGCCAGCTTTGGATAGATCGCGGGCGCCAGCACATGCGTGGTCATGCCGCCGATGGTGATGGTGTAGCCGTCGTTCGCTGCCGCCGCCACCATCTGCGTGCCGAGCGTGCCGGCCGCGCCGGTGTGGTTCTCGATATAGACGCTCTGTCCGAGCGTCTTGCCCATCTTGTCCGCGAGCAGCCGGCCGATCACGTCGCCGCCGCCGCCGGCCGCATAGGGCAGCAGCATCCTGATCTTGTGGCTGGGGTAGGCGGCCGGGTCCTCGGCGCGCGCCGGCAGCGACACCGATAAGGTAAGCAACCACAATATGATGATGCGCAGCTTCATGATGGTTTGCCGCGCGGACAAAAGGCGAGCGAAGCGCGCCATGACGTCGTCCCCCAAATTGCTCTCCGCTTATCAAGGCAGCGGAGTTGAATGCGACCGCTCTGGCGGAGTTGTTGCTGAGCCGCGGCCGGCGATCCTCGTACAGGAAGCCCGGCGGCGATCGTTGGTCCGGTTGACTAGCGAACGATCGTTCGTTAGTCAAGCGCATGGCTGTCCACACCTCCAGCGCGGCGGAAGCGGCCGCGCCCACCACCCGCGAGCGCATCCTCATCGAAGCGCTCAATCTGTTCGCGCAGAGCGGCTATGGCGGCGCCTCGATGCGCGAGCTCGCGCGCCGCGTCGGCATTCGCGAGAGCAGCCTCTACAATCATTTCGCCGGCAAGGCCGCGATCCTCGAAGCGATCGTTGCCGAGCACGGCCCGGCCAGCTCGGCGAGCCGGCTGGAGGAGCCGCGCTACAAGCAGCTCGCGCGCCAGCCCGCCGCGTTCTGCCGGCAGTTTGCATTGGACCTCGTCGAGCAATGGTCCGATCCGCGCGAGCATCAGTTCCAGAAGGTGATCACCGCCGAGCGCAACCGCGTGCCCGGCATCCGTGCCAAGTTCGCCGACCATTTTTACGCGCGCGAGCAGAGCCTGATGACCGATTACTTCCGCGGCTTCGCGCTCGCCGGCCTCGTCGCGACGCCGGATCCGCGCGAGACCGCACGGCTGTTCGCGGCGGGCCTCATCTATATCCGCCTCGAACATTACGTGATGGGCGCGACGCCGTCCTCGCGGCCGAAGGTGATCGAGGCGATCGACCGCTATCTCGCCTTCTTCCTGTCGTTGATCGCGGCAGGCAACGGCGACGACAAGAAACGAAAACCCAAGGGAGAAACGCGTGGCAAGGCTGCCCCTGATTGATCCGGAGACGACGAGCGGCGACATCCGCGCCTCGTTCGACCGCATGCCGGTCAAGCTCAACATCTTTCGCATGATGGCGCATGCCGAGGCCAACATGATCCCGGCGATGCGGCTCGGCAATTCGATCCTGCACAAGCAGAAGCTCTCGGCGGTCAACCGCGAGCTCCTGATCCTCCAGGCCGCGCAGCTCGAAGGCGGCGCGTATGAGTGGCGCCAGCACGTGCCGATCGCGCTCGGCGTCGGCTGCACGCAAGGACAGATCGATGCGGTCGAGCGCTGCGAGTACGATGCTGCCGGCTTAAGCGATGCCGAGCGCGCGCTGCTGAAATTCGGCCGCGAGGTCGTCGAGAACGTCCGCGTTGCGGAAGCGACCTTCGCCGGCATGCGCCGCCACTTCAGCGACCAGGAGATCGTGGAATCGATCGTCGCGCTGGGCTTCTACATGATGATGGCGCGCCTCACCGAGGCGACCGAGACCGACCTCGATCCCGCGGCCGGCATGAAGGTCTATGACGGCGGCAAGAAATAGGCGGAGCGCATGGCTGAGAATTCCGAGATCAAGCCGGAGCGTTACGTCCGTCCGCCGAGCGCCGAGTCGCTCGGCGACGTGCCGGGGAGGGGACGTCTCAGCGGACGCCGCATCCTGATCGTCGGCGGCGGCCAGCGCGTGTTCGATGCCTTAACCGATCCGATCGGCAACGGCCGCGCCATGAGCATCCTCTGCGCCCGTGAAGGCGCGCAGGTCGCAGTCGCCGATCTCAACCACACCTCCGCCGAACAGACGGTGAAGCGCATCACCGACGAAGGCGGCGAGGCCTTTGCCATCGCGGCCGACGTCACGTCCGAGGCCGACGTTCAGCGCATGGTCGACGATGCGCACCGCGCGCTGGGCGGGCTCGACGGCATGGTTCTGAACATCGGCACCTTCGGCAAGGTCGGTCTCGATGCCGTCAGCCCCGAGGAGTGGAACAGGATCTACGACGTCAATGTCCGCGGCCCCATGCTGTGCTGCCGCGCCGCCCTGCCGAAGTTCGACAATGGCGGCGCCATCGTCT
>NZ_JBFUES010000200.1:0-9270 GCF_056403875.1 Bradyrhizobium sp. P2_E8 | reverse complement strand
AGTCATTCCCGATTCCTTGCTGGCGAAGGAGGCGACAGACGTACTGCGCGAGCATTCCACCGATCTGCTCTTCAATCACTCGATCCGGGTCTTCCTGTTTGCGGTGGAGCAGGGCCGTCAGAGGAAGCTGCGTTTTGACTCTGAACTTCTGTACGTGGCCGCCGCGTTCCACGATCTCGGTCTCGTCAAGAATTTCGCCAGCTCGGACGAACGCTTCGAGGTCGATGGCGCGAACGCCGCCCGACAGTTTCTGAGCGCCCACAACATTGCCGAAGACCAGGTGCAGAGGGTCTGGGAGGCGATCGCGCTGCACACGACCCCCGGCATTCCGAAGTACATGGGTCCCGAGGTCGCGCTCCTCAATTCAGGTGTTCTGCTCGATGTCATCGGGGTAGGGTTCGATCAGTTTCCCGCGGAGCTTCGCGAGGAGATCGTCGCCAAATATCCCCGCACGAATTTCAAGGAAGGCTTCGTTCGGGAGTATTTCGCCGGCTTTGCGCACAAGCCGGCGACCACGTACGGCACCGTCAACGCCGCGGTCTGCGAACGCTTCATGCCGGGGTTCAAGAGCCCCAACGCCTGCGACTTGATCGCGGGTTCGCCCTGGTCTCACTAGAAGAGGAGGTCATGATGTCGATCAGTGCATTCCCCAATCGGATAGCTGCGCTGCTACGCCCTTCAGCAATCACGCCCAGACAGGGAATAGAACTGCTACGAACGACGTTCTCGGCGGTCGTAGCAGTAGCCATTGCGGGAGCTTCGCCCGCGATCGCTCAGGATCGGGAGCAAGTCAAGCTCGTCTTCGAGCACGCACTGCCCAACGTTGAAGGAAAGAGAATGGCTGCTGTCCTGGTGAGTTATCCGCCCGGGAGCAAATCGCTGCCTCACCGCCACGCAGCGTCGGCCTTCATCTACGCCTATGTGCTGTCCGGGGCCATCCGCAGTCAGGTCGGCGATGACCCTGCGCAGGTCTTTCGCACAGGCGAGGGATTTTATGAAACCCCAGGCTCTCATCACAGGATCAGCGAGAACGCGAGCGACACGGAGCCAGCCAGCTTGCTCGCGGTCTTCGTGGTCGATTCCAAAGACGGGGCATTGACGATCCCCGACAAGGACGCAGGACCGAAATAATGGCGCGACAGGCTCGCCTGTCCAGACACCGCCCGCCCTTTGCACTGCGTGAACGACATGCATAATAAGGCGCCCGACTGGAGAGGCATTAAAGGTGCCGGTACAAGCCGTCGCGATCGTCGTCTACGAGGGGGTCCAGGCCTTGGACGTGGCAGGGCCGATGGACGTGTTCAGCGAAGCGAACACTTTTCTCGACAGTGCCGACCGCTATGAACCCGTACTCGTTGCTGCTCACCACAATCCGCTGCGCGCCTCGAACGGCATACGGCTTATTGCCGATCTAACGCTTGAGGAGGCGACGGGTGGGTTCGACATCGTTCTGGTGGCCGGCACGCCCACCCCACCTGAAACGGAGCCTGACCCGCACTTGCTTCAGTGGGTCAAGGAGCTGCCGTGGCGGTCGAGCCTCTATGGTTCGATCTGCACCGGGGCTTTTGTCCTTGGCTATGCCGGTCTGCTCGACGATCGGCGTGTCACAACCCATTGGCAGGATGCGCAGGCGCTGGCGGCCAGGTTCCCAAAGGCAAAAGTCGAACCGGATTTGATCTATGTCCGCGATGGGCGGCTGATCACCGCCGCGGGTGTGACGGCGGGAATAGATCTCGGTTTGGCGCTGGTCGGGCAGCGCCACGGTGCGGAGACGGCGCTTAAAGTGGCCAAGCGGCTGGTCGTAGTCGCCCAGCGCCAAGGCGGACAGTCTCAGTTCAGCCCCTATCTCACCGCGCCAGCCGATCCGGAATCGCCGATCGCCCGTATCCAGGACCATGTGATGGCGAACGTCGGGGATCGCCACTCGCTGGAGTCCCTTGCCGCTGTTGTCGGGATGAGCGCCCGAAATCTGGCCCGGCATTTCGTGCAGGCGACCGGGATCACGCCGCACGAATTCATCGAGCGCGCCCGCATCGATGCGGCGCGCATGATGCTGGAGGGAAGCGACCGGCCGCTGAAGGCGGTTGCATTCGACTGCGGGTTCGGCTCGGCGGATCGGATGAGGATCGTGTTCACCGCCCGTCTTGGAGTCAGCCCCATCCAATATCGCGCGAGCTTCCGGCGGGCGACACCGGAATAGACCGCGCTTTGCCCGGCAAGACAAGGCTGGCCTGCTGCTTTCGTGCGAAGCGTCATGTCAGAAAAGGACGTACGGCTGTCCTGATCCGCAGGATGCCCTTCCTTGTGCGGAGCGGTGCCCGGTTGGCAAATAGGGGCAAGCAACCAGCCCGCTACGCAAACAAGGAGAGCGCTCCATGTCTGAGATCATTGCCGGCATCCGCCTGCCCGACAGTGCCATCGCCCGCGCCGCCACGCAGCTCGTGCGCGATACCGAAGACGACCTGCTCTACAACCACAGTCGCCGCGTCTTCCTTTGGGGCGCGCTCACCGCCGAGCGCCACGGCCTTAAGTACGAGCCGGAGCTACTTTACCTCGGCGCGATGTTCCACGACATGGGCCTCACAGAGAAGTATTCCAGTCCCGACCTGCGCTTCGAGGTCGACGGTGCCAATGCCGCGCGTGATTTCATGAAAAGCTACGGCCTGCCGGAGCGTGAGATCGAGGACGTCTGGACCGCGATCGCGCTCCACACCACGCCAGGTATTCCCGAGCATATGCGACCCACCATCGCGCTGGTGACCGCGGGCGTCGAAATGGATGTGCTCGGGATCGCCTATCACGACTTCACGCATGAACAGCGTGACCATGTCTGCGTCCATCATCCGCGCGAAACGAACTTCAAGGAGAACATCATAGATCATTTCGCCAAAGGCATCGTCAAGAAGCCGTTGACCACGTTCGGGAACGTCAAGGCCGACGTCCTTGCGCTGAAGGACATGACCTATGTCCGCCAGAACTTCTGTTCGATCATCCTCGGTTCGGCCTGGCCGAACTGACCTTCGTTGCTTCGAGCGGAGCAAATCGAGATGAGCGCCAGTCGAGCCAGGATGTGCGGACCTGAAGAAGCCGTGATCGGACCGAGCGAGGAGTGCGTCGCTGCGCAGAGCCCGGTCGACGAGATCATGACCCGCCGGTTCGCGTGCCGTGACTTTTGCGATGCTCCGGTCCCGCGACGGACGATCGTGCAGATCCTCCACGTCGCGCGCTTCGCGCCAAGCGGCGCGAACATTCAGCCCTGGCATGTCTACGTGCTGGGTGGGGGCCGCCAAGGCCCGCGTCTCGGCGGCGCTGCTGGACGCACACGAAACGTGCCGCGACGAGCACGTCTCGGAGTACAAATATTACGCCAGCGAGTTACCTGATCGGTACCTCAAGCGGCGGCAGGAGTTTGGGCGGCTGTTCTACGGGTCGCTCGGGATCCACCAGGCCGATGCCGAGGCAAGAAGCAGGCAGACCGCGAAGAATTACACGTTCTTCGGAGCGCCCGTGGGACTGATCGTGACGATCGATCGTCGGCTGGAAGCCGGAAGCTGGCTCGATCTTGGCATGTTCGTGCAGAACGTGATGCTGGCGGCAGCGGGGCGCGGACTTCAGTCGTGTCCGCAGGAGACGTTTTCGAAATATCACCGGATCTTGCGCCCGCTGCTCTCGATTCCGAAGGAGCAGATGGTGGTGTGCGGCATCTCGGTCGGGAAGCCTGCAGGTGAGGCGCAGCGATTGATGCCCCGGGCGAATGTAGATGAGTTCGCGACGTTCTTGGGATTGGACGCGTAAGAGACATTCAGGAGTAGATCGCCATGACGAGTCGAGAAGAACTGATCCAGCGCAGCATTTCTTTTCTCCGCGAAGTGAAGGATATGACGCCCGGAGCCGATATGGAGCGTTGGCTCAACGAGACGTACGGCGAAAGCAGCGCGCTCTATCAGGATCTGTGCCACCTGATCAAGATCGGGGTCGAGGAGGGCCGGGCGGCGAACCAGGAGGTGGACGGCCCGAACTACCGCCGCAGCCGCATCCTCGAGCCGAGTGCCGAAACCTTTCAGTTCAGCCTCACGGCGGTTTACATGAACAGCGCTGCTCCACGCCGGTTCAAGGACGAGGACGACCACGACGTGCTGCGCGGGCAGTATCACGGTCATCCCTATGGGGAGATCAACCTTGTGGTACCCTTGAACGCGGGCGCGGAGTTGAAGGGATTGCAGGGCTGGCAGGGACCCGGCTGGACGTCGCCCGATCCGGGCAGCAGGCACTATCCGGAGGTCAGGGGCGGTGCGGTGATCGCGCTGTTCTATCTCCCGGCCGGACGCATCTCGTACGATTTCAAGGCTCCCGCCGGTTAGGTGCGAACATCGCGAACGAAGGCTGGTTGCGCCGTCAGGCCTCGCCAGGTCCGGAGAAGATCGAAGCCGGCGGCGTCGTGCGCGGCACCGGCAGCGGCCGCTCGGGCGGTCCCGATCGCGAGATGCCGCCCTTGGCGTCGTACCGCTTGGCGAGATCCAGCAGACGACGGCGGGTGAACGGATCGGCCTTCTCAGCTATGACCCGGACCCGCTGCGCGAGACCCAGGTAGAACTCCTGCTCCATGACGCACCCCCACAACATCACTGCCCAGAGTTGAGTAGCCCCGGCTATCGGAGTCAAGAAGCGCCAGGCACGCGCATGCATTTTTCCGGGTCGCTATTCAGATCGCGATGTCGGCGGACGTAGACTGGCCCGCGCAGGGGAAATTCGGATGGCAGTGTCCTATCCGGAAGGCGTGCCCGGCGTGCGGCAGGCCGATGAAGGCTTTTTCCGGCAAAACTCCGGAGGGGCTGCGGTGCACCAATTGCGACGACGACCCGCTACGCGACCCGATCGCCCGCAAGTAGGCCGACGGCCCGCTGCGGCCGCCAGAGCAGTAGGTTGCCGCTGGCGCGCGCCCGCCTCCGCCTTTCGGCGTGGTAGGAACACCGCGGCGCAGGCTGCTCACCGATTGGGGCACGCGCGCCTGACATCGTTCCGGCGTAGACTTGCTCAGCGGTCGAGGCAGCCCGACTGACCTGTTTTCAGTCGAAGGCGCCGGGCGAACGGAACGATAACGCGACGACATCTTTGACTCGTTGGACCATCGCCCGCCGTTTGAGTACGGCGCCTGTAGCGGATAGCCAAAGGCTCAAAGGCCCGCTGTTCAAAAACACGCGCTCGCGCGGATAACCAAAGGCGGTGGTCCCGTTCCGAGCGGTGAAAGAATCAGCTTGAAGAAGCCGTCAAAAACGCGCGAAGAGCTCGAGGCCGCGATCAGGCTGGAGATGGAAGACATCAGCGAGTTGCCGACGGATTTAGCCATCTCGGTCATGCCCTGCGAGGACACCTGGAAGGTCGCGATCATAACGGACGGCCCACAAGACCCGGAGCGCTCCACGATGATCGAAGCGATCGCTGACAGGCTGCGCAGCCAGTTCGACTTGAAGAGCTGAACCCAACGGCTTCACAGCGCGCTCAGGTCGTCCGGCACCTCGCCGAATTTCCGAATCAGCTTCGCGTGTTCGAAGTCGCCGGTGGCACCGCTGCGGCTGAAGGCAAGCGGGCCGATATGCCCCGGCTTGCGCGAGAAGGCTTCAGCCTTCATCACGGCTGCGGCTGCGTTCGGGTGCGATGCCGTCGTCATAAGGGACGAACAGCAAAGCGGACGTCGTCGGTCGAGCAGGGCCCAGTCCCCCGCCGCCATTCCGGTGCCCGCAGGAACCTTGGACCTGCTGCCGCCCTACGGGGCAGCGCGGGCCGCGTCGTGCGGGGCGGCGCCCATCGATGACGATGGCGAGAAACAACGACACCGAGGCGTCTGTCAGGAACGGAGCCATCGTCGTCCGGTTGACTCCGGAAGACAACATCCGGGAGGTCAACATGGCCATGGAAGATCGCGAGACCTTCAGCCTTATCGGGAGCGACAAGGTCGAGGGCACGAACGTGTACGGGGCCGACGGAGAAAAGGTAGGCTACATCGAGCGCGTCATGATCGACAAGGTCAGCGGCAAGGTGTCGTACGCGGTGCTCAGCTTCGGCGGCCTGCTCGGCATCGGCGATGATCATTATCCGCTGCCCTGGCAAGCGCTGAAATACGACACCAACCTCGGCGGTTATGTCACCTGCATTACCCAGGACCAGCTCCGCGGCGCTCCCAAATACGCCGACGAGAGCAGTTGGAACTGGAGCGACCCGGCGACCACGCGCTCCGTGAACGCCTACTATGGTGTGCCGGTGGCTTGAGGCCGCACGGCACCCGCGGGCCGACGCGGCCGCCACGCAAGACGACCGCATCGGTCGCCGAAGAGACTTGAAAATGGGCAATGTCGTTCGTGTTCTCGTGGTGGAGGATGAAGCTCTAATCTGCAGCTTCATCGAGGACGCCTTGTCGGACGGCGGCTTCGAGGCCTGCTCGGTCCAGTCGGGAGAGGTGGCGATGTCCACCTTTCGAGACGGCCGGGAGCAGTGTCGGGCGCTGCTAACGGACGTCAACCTGGGTGCTGGCATCAACGGATGGGAGCTGGCGCGGCAGATCAGGGAAATCACGCCTGGCTTTCCCGTGGTCTACATGACGAGCGCCAGCGCGCCAGACTGGAAATCGCAAGGCGTCGATGGCAGCCTCCTGATCGAGAAGCCCTTTGCGCCGGCGCAATTGGCTGCCGCCGTCTCGCAGCTACTGGATACCCGAGCCTAGCCGGGTCGAACCGGGATCGTTGTGAGGCTCCGATCCTTCGATCAAGCCCGCAATGGGGGCGGCGGATCAGCGGATCGTCGAGCGCGCCGGCTATGCCTTGGCCTTGCGTGCGGCCGCGGCGCGAGCCTCGCTACCGCCATCCAATCCCGTAGGATGCCTTTGTCCTCCTTCGAAAAAGACGCGCGCTGCTTGAGATCCTCCAGCGTCTCGCCGGGATGACATCGCTAAAATCCTCGCGGATCAGGGACTCGAGGTAGGTCCGGTCCCAAGTGCCGCGTGAATCGAGATGCTGGCGTGAATCGGTCCCCATGATTGTCTCTCGGCGCATGCAGTCGAAGGCGCCCGGATGCGGCACAACGGCAAGAGCGATTGCTTGGTTCACGAAGGGGGCTGCCCGTGTCGACGATGACGGACGGCGTCAAGGCCGCCGTCGGGCCAAGTGACAGGCGCGCTCCAGCCGCCAAGGACGAGGAGGTCCCTCAGGCCTCGCCAGGCACGGGTATGGCCGTGGCCGGCGGGACGATGCGCAGCGGCGGCAACGGACGCTCGGCGGACCGGGACAGCGGAGAAGGCTTGCCGCCCTTGGCTTCGTATCGCTCCGCCAGCGCCAGCAATCGCCGCCTGATGAAGGGGTCGGCCCTTCCGGCCAGTTCGCGCACGCGATGGGCCATCGCCCGGTAGAATTCCTGCTCCAGCGCCATGACGCGTCACTCCACCAACCCTACCGACGGAAGAAGTTGATGACATCGGCGGCGGCAGCGTCAAGCGGCGTCGTTCGCTGCGGCGGCTCCGCGATTTCCCTTGAGCGAGCGCTCGCTGCGGCACTAAGCTGGTCGCGGTGGGGAAATCCAGATGTCCGAGCTGCACCTGATCAGGAAGCGGTGTCCGCACTGCGGGAGAGCGATGAAGCTTGTCTCCGAGCCGACGGGCCGGGGCGGCGAGCGATATGTCTGCCCCGCCTGCGAGGAGGATCCGCTGCACAACCCCTCCGCCCAAAAATGGGCGGACAGCCCGCTGCGCCCGCCGGCCAAGTAGCTTCCCAAGAATCCGGCCCTGGCGCCGAGGCCGGTTGTCCATCCGTCTTCTATTCAGGGTCTGTGGCTATCCAGCCTGCGGTGGGCGATCCGTAGCCGGCCACAGGACTGGCGGGATCGTCGCCGGCGCACCAACTTCTTTGAAGGATGCCGCTGCAGAATACGGGGAGGGTGCGATGTCGACCGTCGCGAAGTTGCTTGCGCGGAAGGAACGGCTCCTGGCGCAACTGGAGAGCGATCCAGGGTCGAACGAGCGCGAGGAAATCGAAAGGCAGCTTGCGCAGATCGAGACCGCACTGAGCTTGCTCGGCCCAGGAGATGCCGCCGGTCGGAGTGACGAGTGAATCGAGTTTTGCCGTTGGTCAGAGTGCGCTCAGATCGTCCGGCACGTCGCCGAACTTCCGGATCAGCTTGGCGTCGCTGAAGTCGCCGCTGGATGGATCCCCGGTCCGCGAGAACGCGATGGCGCCGGCATGGCCTGGCTTGCGGGAGAGCGCCTCCGCCCGCATCACCGCGGCGTTGGCGCTCAGGCATTCCGCCGCCTCGCCGGCGGCCATGCCGTCGTCGGAGAAAACGAACGGCAGAGCGACATAGTAGGTCACTTCAGACATCTGCCTCATCCTTGCGTTCTCGCGCCCCTGGGAGGGGTCCCCGGGCGTAACCTTTGGAGACCTTCGTCCGGAGCTCGTCGGCCTCGGCCTCGAGAAAGTCGATGGCGACGAGCAGCGCCCTGACCGCCTCCCGGGCATCCCCGCCGCAGGCTGCGATGGCCTGGTCGGCGGCGGCCTCCAGGTCGATGGGCGCTCTGGATGGCTCGGGCGCGGCGGTCATCGGATTATGTTCTCATTTTGTTCGCGGGAGTCAAGCGCCGGCACCGAGTTTCGCTGACGTCCGCTGCAGGGGGCAGGCTTGAATTTCGGGGACGGCCGCTGGCGGTGTCGGAACCCCGCCGCCCCGTTCGTCTTGAATCCAGGCCGCCCCGAACTGGAGTTCTGCGTAACATGGCGCCCCGAGCCAACTGGAAAGGGTTTCTGAGACTCTCCCTCGTCACGTGTCCCGTGGCGCTCTACCCGGCGACGTCGGAGAGCGAGAAGATCTCGTTCAACCAGCTCAACCGGCAGACCGGCCACCGCATCAAGTATCTCAAGGTCGACGCCGACACGGGCGACGAGGTCCCCAACGAGGACATCGTCAAGGGCTACCAGCTCGAGAAGGACCAGTTCATCGAGGTCACGAAGGAGGAGCTCGAGGAGATCGCGCTGGAGTCGACGCGAACGATCGAGATCGACGAGTTCGTCGACAGGACCGACATCGACCCCCGGTACCTGATCCGCCCCTATTACATCCGCCCCGACGGCAAGGTCGGCCACGACGCCTTCGCCGTGATCCGGGAGACCATCCGCGAGATGGACAAGGTGGCGATCGGCCGCGTGGTGTTAACCAACCGCGAGCACATCATCGCGCTCGAGCCGATGGACAAGGGTCTCGTCGGCACGCTGCTGCGCTATCCGTACGAGG
>NZ_JBFUES010000199.1:0-9295 GCF_056403875.1 Bradyrhizobium sp. P2_E8 | reverse complement strand
ATGTCCAGTCGAGGGCGTAATCCCAGCAACGTGCATTGGAACCGGCGGACGTTAAAATTTGATGCCAAATGATACCGGTGCTCTTACCGAAAAATAACTCTTTGGAGTCCCGCCGTAAGCTTGGCGTAAGCTTCGGCCGCCTTTTTCAGGATGCCTGCTCCCGTATCGGCGGCGCGGAACCAAGCGCGTGCGTCGCTCGTTCTTGCCCCATGCAGATCAGGGCAGACCATCGAAACATATTCTTGCTGGGGGCGGTGACGCTCTGCTGCGTCGTCGTCGCCGGCACGCTTGCGCTGTACGAGCCGGTCCTTGGACAGGCTCCGGAGCGGCGGGTCGCCGATAACAGCAGGCCGGTCGATGCCGCAGCCCCGGCGGCGGTCCGGGTGGTCGGGGCGCCCTTCGTGCCCAACGTCAATCCGCGCCAGAGATAGCGCTCACCTCGGGGATGCGCCCTTCGGAGATGTGCCCTCGCCCTCCCCGGGCCGTCCATGGGCACGCGCCAATTCCTCGACGAACGCGATCACCTCTGCCCGCTTGTCGGGCGACAGCGACAGGAACGCGCGAACAAGCCTCAAGCCCTCGACTTCGTCCGACTTCTCTTTTCCGGCATCCATCCGCCCACTGTCGGGCGCCCGGGAAAAATATGCAATCCCTTGCAGGATACCTTCTTGATTCGCCCCTCGAGCTTTGGTGGAATGGCCCCAACAGGGGTGGCCCATGAAGTGGATCACGGAGCGCGACGCACTGATCGCGCAGACACTGGCCTTCGTCCAATCGGTAACCGGCAAGAAGGATGACCTCCATCCGCCGGAAAGCCCGCCTGTTGCGTTCGCGGTGACCACGGAGATCGTGACCGTGCAGGCCATTGCGGCCGAAACCGACCCGCCACCGGCGGTATCTCCCCCGGCCCCCGAGGCTCGGCCCGTCCAGGTCCCGCCGCCCCGCACGGGTGGCGATTTCCGCACCGAGATGCAGGCCAGGATCGCCAATTTCCGCAAGCATCAGGAGCGGTTCGAGCGCGAGCGCGAGGAATATTGCGCGGCGACCCTGACAAAAGTCCGCGCCGCCATCCGCGACGCCGCCCCACCTCCGCCGGCCTCCAAGTAAGGCAGGCAGGCAGCCCGTCAGGGACCTACAGCCAGGACCAAACCAGCCAGAGATTGGCTGCGCAGGCACCGAGCAGCGCCACCGTCAGCGGCAGGAGCATGTGCCCGCAGGAGGTTTTCAGGTCGCTCGTCATGGCCGAAAACATCCGCTGATTCCGGCCGGAGAGTCCCAGGGATTCTTTTTTTGAGGATTCAGGACTCGTTTACGACTCAAGGACCCTGGCGTCCCGATCACGCCGCCGTGATTACGCGTCCGCCGGAACCCCGCGCCGGTGAAGTCGTTAATGCGCTTTCCGGGAGCGGGAAGAATGCCCTACGCCTTGTTCTGTAACGACGCCCAGATCAGCAAGGCCTATCCTGATGAGTCCGACGTCTGGAAATTGGCGCAGCGGAGCGGTCTCGTCGTGGATGTCAGCGCCGACGACGAGCGTGCCGGGCCGCGCCGGGTGCTCGACAACGACTACGAGATCAAGCCCTGCCGGGCAGCGCAGGGCGAGGACCCCGCCACGAACAAAGCCGAGGCCGAGCGCCAGTCCAGGATTGAGCTTCAGCTGAATTTGTGAGGTCGAGCCGGAAGCAGCCGGAGGATTCAGGGCGTCGCCGTCGCCAGCGATGCCTGCTCGCCCGCCAGCGCCACGCAGGCCTTGCGGCGGTGCAGCCCGCGGATCGCGCCGGTGACCTTCAACACCTTGCCGGAGGGACAGGAGGCGTCCTTGACGAAGGCCACCTCATAGGGTGCCAGCATCAGAGGCTCGGATTTGAGGATTGTTTGAGCAGAGCATGGCACGGCGACCAAGCACGAGAGCACTGCTGCCGACACCAAGATACGCATGACCGTCGTCCCACCAGCCCTGTAATTCACATATAACGCGTTCCGGAGCGCGAGTTCCGTAAGCGGCAAAGATTATTTTTGCTTTACGCCGGCCCCATGACACGCGTGAGAAGGCGCGCGCCGGAATGTTTGCTTGCAAATGACGCGCCAGATGGTTCACGCCAAGCAAACAACGGGCTGGCGAACGACGGGTGGGCAAACGAAAGGCCGGCGCGAGCCGGCCTTTCGTCAGATCTGGGACTGCCGCTGGCGGGTCAGTAGCGCGAGGCTGACGGACCGCCCCAGCCGAAGCGGTAGTTCACACCGACCTTGACCGTATGCTCGTCCTCCCGGCCGCGGACGCCGACGATGTCGGCCGGCCCGGAGGTGAACGTGGTGCTGCCGAAATTGTAGTACTGGTACTCGGCCTTGGCCGACCAGCTCGGCGCGAACATGTATTCGAGGCCAGCGCCGACGGTGTAGCCGTCCTTGTTGTTACCGGCGGCGGTGAAGGTCTGCGGCACGCCGGCGACGTTGACGCCAAGGCCGCCATTGCGCCAGGCGTAACCACCCTTGGCGTAGAGCAGCGTCGGACCCCAGGTGTAGCCGATCCGGCCAGTCACCGACCCGAGCTGGTCGGTATTGGACGTCACCTGCGTTCCCAGCGGGAACGTGACACCGTTGTTGTTGGTCGGCAGCCAGGAATACTGGGCCTCGACACCCACGACCCAATTGGGCGCGAACTGGTAGTCGAAGCCGCCCTGCACGCCGCCCAGGAAGCGGGCGTCGCTCGACTGGAAGCTGCTGTCACCGGCGAACGCGCCGCCGACATGGCCGCCGATGTAGAAGCCGGTCCAATTGTAAATCACCTGCGGCGGCGTATAGGCCGGTGCCTTGGTATAGGGGCGCGGCTGCATGTCGGCCGCTGCGGCCGGCGCGGCTAGCGCAAGCAGAGCGACTGCGCCCAGCAAAATCGTTTTCATATCCATCCCCGTTCTTTCAAAATCGACCCTCAGCAAACAACGTGGCGTGAATTTGGTTGCTTCGCGGCGATGCCGGAACGTTGATCTTTCGGTACTGTGACGGGGTGGCAACATCGCGATTTTGTTCCGTCACGTTGCCTTGCACCGACTGTTTCTGCCGCCCGCGCAAGGCTTGCCGTAACGATCTGTCGCAAGGCTAACTCGCCCCGTTCAAAGCTCGCCAAAATGTGATCCAGCGGCTCCGGCGGCTTCTGTCCTAGCACCAGCCGATGAAGGCGGGCTTTGCGCTACCGCGTCATCTTTTCCAGTTCCGGAAAGGGTGCGTAAACCGCGCCGGTACAGAACTCGCTGGCGCGATCGAGGACGCGGTCGGCCCGTCCGTTGACGAAGACGACGGCGCGCTCGCGCATGGCCTTGTAGCTGCCGTCGGTCTCGCGGGGCGTGAAGCGCAGGCAGCTCACGTAGAACTGTCGGCCGCCGACCTCGCGCAGCACCGGCTCGGCCATGCCGGCCTCGCGCACGCCGACCGGATTGTTCAGATAGGCGCGCATCAAGGCGAGCGTGTCACCGCGGAAATTGTCGGGAAAAGGCTGAGGACCTCCAGCCTGGGTCTCGGCCATCAGGGTCGGACGGTCACCGTCGCTGCCGAAACACCCCGCGAGCGCCAGCGGCAATGCCAGGATCAATAGCAGGCTCGCCGCACGTTTCGCCAATCGCCCCACAGGTCACGCTCTCCGCTCGCTCAGATCAGGGAGATGTTCTAGCCCCAAGGTTGCGCGAAGGGAATTCGCTTGCAGGCGCACCGGCCCGCCGCCGGTGCCTTGCGCTTTCGCGCAAGACGCCGGGACAACGGACCGGGCCTGAATTCCGCACGCGCCAGCAGGGCAATGCCAGGGATGCCGCCGCGCGGGATCAGTCGTTAGCTGCGCTTCTCGGTCGTCACCGGCTTGGTGACGTCCGGCTGCGCCTTCAGCGACTTCTTGGCCGACAGATGCTTGTGGTGATGGCGATGCGTACGCACGGTCTTGTGCTCGTCGGGCGTGACCGCGGCGTTCGCATTCATCGTCTTCGACTTGGCGTCGACCTTGGCATCCGCCTTGACGTCGGCGGCCTTGGTATCGGCCTTGACGCCGGCGTCCGGTTTCGCGGCGGTGTTCGACGTCTTGGTCTGGCTCTGGTCTGCCTTGATCACCGGCGCGGTCGTGGTGGTCTTGCCGGCCTCGGCCGCGAAGGCCGGAGCTGCGATCACGGAAGCTGCGAGCAAGGCTGCGGAAATGGTCTTCAACATGGTTTGTCTCCTCTTGGAAGGATCTTGAGGCGGGCGCCCTCTCGCCAACCCCTTCGATCGTAGGTGGGAGCCTAGATCTCGCGCGCTGAACCCAGTCTGAAGCCGGTTGCAGGCTTCCGTTCATCTGGATGACAAGTTTGTCATCTGCGGCAGGGCGAAGGGACCGGGGCGGCCGGGAATGTTTTTGCCCGGCGGGTGTTCCGGTCTTCAGGCAATCGTGTAGGATCGCCACGCTTCATACGGGAGAACTTAGATGCGCAAACTCTCAATGCTTCTGCTGCCGGGACTCGTTTCGATGACGCTCGCTGCCGGGCCGGTGCTGACCAGCGCCTATGCCGCGGGCGGCGACGACCCCTCCTCGCCGCCGAAGTCGGACACGTCGACCAAGAAGGGCAAGAAGAAGAGCTCCTCCGTCAGCGATCCGAAATTCCTTGCTGCCTATCGCACCGCCTACACCACGATCTACGACGACCATAACTACACGGGCGCGATCGATCAGTTGAAGTCGCTCAAGCGCGACGACGTCGCCGACGTCGCCAATCTGATCGGCTATTCCTATCGCAAGCTCGGCGACTACCAGTCGTCGAAGGTGTATTACGAACTGGCGCTGAAGGACGATCCGAACCACGTCCGCACCTGGCAGTATTACGGCCTCTGGCAGCTCGAGCAGGGCAACCGCGAGCAGGCGCAATATCACCTGAACAAGATCGCTTCGCTCGCCGGCACCGACAGCTCCGAGTATCGCTCGCTGGCCGCGGCGCTCGACAAGCCGACCGGCGCGACGCTCGTCTACTAAGCCATCTGGTTTCCGTACGACGCGAACCGGCACAACCTCGGGGTTGTGCCGGTTCTGCTTTCTCGGCTAGCCTCCCGCACCAATCCTTCCCTCGCAAACCGGTGCGCAATGGACAGTTGGCTGCGATCCGCGATCGACTACATCGGCTCCTGGGTCGAATTCCAACAGACGACAGTCCAACAGCCGGGCGTCATCATCGCATTCGCCCATCGCGGCGAGGTCGTCGCCGAGCACGCCTTTGGCCTTGCCAATCTCGACACCGGCGAGAAGCTCACCCCGCGCCACCGCTTCCGCATCGCCTCGCACTCGAAGAGCTTTACCTCCGCCGGCATCATGAAGCTGCGCGAGCAGCGCAGGATCCGGCTCGACGACACCGTCGGCCAATATGTCGCCGGCCTGCATCCGCGCGTCGCCGAGACGACGATTGCGCAGGTGCTCTCGCACAGCGCGGGGCTGACGCGCGACGGCGCCGATTCCGGCCAGTTCATCGACAGCCGCCCCTATCTCAACGCCAGGGAGCTGCTCGCGGAGCTGAAACTGCCGACCGCGATCGAGCCCGGCACGCGCTTCAAATATTCCAATCATGGCTTTGGCCTGATAGGTCTCGTGATCGAAGCGATCACGAAAGAGCCCTACCCGGTCTGGATCAGGCGCGAGATCATCGAACCCGCGGGCCTGCGCGAGACCGAGCCAAACGTACCGCTTCCCAAGGGGGCGCCGTTCGCGCGCGGCCATACCCGAACGCTGCCGTTCGGCGAGCGATGCGTGATCCCCGGCGACAATCCCGCCCATGCGATGGCGTCGGCCGCGGGCTTCGTCGCCACCGCCGGCGACACCGCCCGCTTCTTCGCACAGCTTGCCCCCAACGCAAGAAAGAGCGTGCTGTCGGTCGCGAGCCGCCGCGAGATGACGCGGCACCATTGGCGCATCCCGCAGAGTTTCGAGGGCTATTACGGCCTCGGCGTCAACGCCGGCAAGACCGACGGCTGGGACTGGTTCGGCCATGGCGGCGGTTTCCAGGGCTACATCTCGCGGACCTGCTCCATCCCCGCTTGCGAGCTCGCGATCAGCATCCTCAGCAACTCCATCGACGGCGCGGCGCCGCTCTGGCTGGACGGGGCGATGCAGATCCTGCGCGTCTTCAAGACCCGCGGCGCGCCCGACCGGCGCCTGCGCGACTGGACCGGCCGCTGGTGGACGATGTGGGGCGCGGCCGATCTGGTGCCGATGGGCAACCGCGTGCTGATCGCCAATCCGCAGTTCAACAATCCGTTCATGGATGCCGCCGAGATCGAGGTCACCGGCCGTGATGCCGGCAAGCTCTTCTGGGCCGCCGGCTATTCCAGTCACGGCGAGCCGGTGCGTCGTGTCCGCGACAAGCGCGGCAAGGTCAGCGACATCTGGATCGCAGGTGCCAACGTCAAGCCTGCGAGCGTCGTGGCGCGCGAGATCGCGCGGAGATATCCCCCGCGCAAGCGCCGGCCTACTCCCTGATCAATCCCTCGACCTCGCCCCGAAACGCCTGCCGCGAGCCGTCGCGCGAATAGAACATGTGGCCGCCGGGATAGACGACGAACTTGATCCGCTGGGTCGCGAACGCCGGCAACTGGTCGAGCACACGCTTCGTTCCGAAATAGGGCGTGGCGAGATCGAACAGGCCGTGTGCGACCACGATGTTCAGCTTCGCATCTGTCGCGAGGATCTGGCGCAGCTCGGACACTGACTGCGGCGGGTTGATGCCGCGGCCGAAATCCCACTGGCCCTCGACGGCGCCGTTGAGGACTTCGTAGGAGCCATCGGGCCGCCAGTTGAGCTTGCGGGTCAACACGTCGACCGCGGCGCTCGTCAGCGGCGCCTGGAGCGCGTCGCCCGAGGGATCCCCGAAGCGCGTGCTGCTGGAATCCGGATAGGGATCGAAGCCGCGCACGGAGGCATCGTAGCGTCCCGTCACCTTGCCGTTCTTGCGATCGAATTCGCGGCGGAATTCACCGACGTCGAAACGGCCGGCGAGCCTGCGGCTCACCGCCTGATCGATGCCGGTGAGCTCGGCGACCTTGTCGGCCAGGCGATTGGTAGCCTCCTTGTCGGCTTCGCCCTTGACGAGGTCGGCCAGGAATTCGCCGCGTGCGTAAGCCTCCACGTCGGCGAGATCGGCGCGCTTGACCGGTCCTTTGGCCTCGCGCGCCACCGCCACATAGCTCGGCAGCGTCGCGACATATTGCAGGAGGCTGGTGCCGGTGAACTCGCGGAAGTCGAGCAGCGGCGACACCAGGATCAATCCCCTGACGCCGACGCCGTGCTGGATCTGCAACTGGCGCACGACCTTCGGCCCGCGGATGCCGCCATAACTCTCGCCTGCAACGTATTTCGGCGAGACCAGCCGGTCGTGCTTCTCGAGCCAGCGGCGGATCACCAGCGCGATCGCGTTGACGTCACCGTCGACGGAATAGAAGGACTTGCGCGCGTCCTCGCCGGTCGCAACGAACCGGCTGTAGCCGGTGCTGACGGGATCGATGAAGACGAGATCGGTGAAATCGAGCCAGGTCTCCGCGTTCGGCTTCACCTCGGGCGAGGCCGACGGCGAGAGGGCTTCGCCATCGAGCGGCAGTCGCCACGGGCCCGCAGCGCCGAACTGCAGCCATGCCGAGGACGCGCCGGGTCCGCCGTTGAACAGGAACGTCACGGGGCGCGTCGCGCGGTCGGCACCTTCGAGTTGGTAGGACGAGTAGGCGATGTCGGCCAGCGGCTCGCCCTTGCCATCGAACACGCGGATCGAGCCGGCGGTTGCGGCGAAGTTGAGCGTGCGGCCGGGCAGATCGAGGGTCTGCTTCGTGGTCGAATCCGACGGGAGACGGTGCGGCTCGGCGGCTGACGATGAAGTCTGCGGCGCGCTTTGCGCGCCACTGCCACGCCCACCCTTCTGTCCGGCTGGGGCCGCCGTCTCGGCGCGCGGCTGCGGCGGATCGTCTGCGCGGGCAAATCCCGCGAGCGCGACCGCGGAGACCGCCAGCACCAGCGCCGCACGGCGGACCTCCTGCAAACCCGTGACCATGATCGTTCTCCCTATCCGGCCGTGAGAGCCGGTGAGGCCGATAGGCTAGCGCGGAATTGCGACGGTTTGGGGGATCATGGGTCCGACGCCGCCCAACGAGGCCGATCGGGCTGGAAACACCCCGGATTCGTCCCGGACCCGCCGGCCGCCCGTTTGCCTTGAAGGGCGGTCATCCTCGACAATGCGGGTCCGGGTGTATAGACGAGCCCGGCGGAACTTTCTCGAGCCAGCGGCCCTGCCCGGAAGCCATGACCAAGCCAGCGCGCTACGACCGGATCGCCTTCGTCGCCAGCCCGAGCAGCGAGGCGCAGACCGCCTTCGGGCAGCTCACCAGGGACTATGGCAATTGCGACCCGAACGAGGCCGACGTCGTGGTCGCGCTCGGCGGCGACGGGCTGATGCTCCAGACGCTGCATCAGCACATGCACACGGGAAAGCCGATCTACGGCATGCACCGCGGCACGGTCGGTTTCCTGATGAACGAATACTCGACGCACGATCTGCGCGCGCGGCTCGAGGCGGCCCATGAGTCCGAGATCAATCCGCTGCTGATGCGCGCGACCGACGTCAACGACCACGTCCACCTGCACCACGCCATCAACGAGGTCGCTCTGTTCCGTCAGACCTACCAGGCGGCGCGCCTGCGGATCCTGATCGACGAGCGCGAGCGCATGCCCGAGCTGATCGCCGACGGCATCATGGTGGCGACGCCGGCAGGCTCGACCGCCTACAACCTGTCTGCCCAGGGGCCGATCCTGCCGATCAACGCCGCGCTGCTGGCGCTGACCCCGATCAGCGCCTTCCGCCCCCGCCGCTGGCGCGGCGCGCTGCTGCCCAACACGGCCTATGTCGTCATCGAGGTGCTGGAGGGCGACAAGCGCCCCGTCGCCGCGGTCGCCGACCACGACGAGGTGCGCGACGTCCGCCGCGTCGAGGTGCTGTCCGACAAGACCATCTCGATGCGCATGCTGTTCGACCCCGGCCACAGCCTGGAAGAACGCATCTTGCGCGAGCAGTTCGGGTACTGAGCCCCCTGCCCGGTCGCTTTGGGACGCCCGGTCGCAACCCTTCGTTAACCCCCGCCACGATATGGTTAACGAAGGTTGACCGCTCTGGCCCAGGCGTCATGTTCCGCATCGATTTCAACAAGCTGCGCTTCCTCGTCTGCGACGACAATCCGCACATGCGCCGCATCCTGCGGACGCTGCTGCATTCCTTCGGCGCGCGCGAAGTGTACGAGGCCGAGGACGGCGCCACGG
>NZ_JBFUES010000198.1:0-9344 GCF_056403875.1 Bradyrhizobium sp. P2_E8 | reverse complement strand
GTGCAGCACGTGGCGCGAATGGCCGTGCGCGGTGTCGACCACGACGAGGTCGACGCCGGCGTCGATCAGCCGCTCGGTGCGCTCGAAGCCGGTGTCGCCGACGGTGGTGGCGGCGGCGACGCGGAGGCGCCCCTGCGCGTCCTTGCAGGCGAGCGGATGGGCGACCGCCTTTTCCATGTCCTTCACGGTGACGAGGCCGACGCAGCGATATTGCTCGTCGACCACGAGCAATTTCTCGATGCGATGCTGGTGCAGCATCCGCCGCGCCTCGTCCTGGCTGACGTTCTCGCGCACGGTGACGAGACCTTCATGCGTCATCAGCTCGGAGACTTTTTGCCGGCGGTCGGTGGCGAACCGCACGTCGCGGTTGGTGAGGATGCCGACCAGCTTGCCCGGCGTGGACTTGCCTGCACCGGTGACGACGGGAATGCCGGAGATGCCGTGATCGCTCATCAGCTTGAGCGCATCGTCGAGCGTGGCCTCGGGGCTGATGGTGAGCGGGTTCACCACCATGCCCGACTCGTAGCGCTTGACCTGGCGGACCTGGGCGGCCTGCCCTTCGGGATCGAAATTGCGGTGGATGACGCCGAGACCGCCGGCCTGCGCCATGGCGATCGCCATGCGGGCCTYGGTGACGGTGTCCATGGCGGAGGCCATGATCGGGATGTTGAGGGGGATGGCGCGGGTGACGCGGGAGCGGATGTCGACCTCGCCCGGCATGACGTCCGAGAGGCCTGGCTTCAACAGCACGTCGTCGAACGTAAGGGCTTCGCGGATGCCTTGAACTTGCACCGTGGCCATCTGCCAACTCCTTCCTGCGGCCCTGCCGCAAATAGCTATGGATGAGCGCCGCCCTCGGCGTACCTTGCGGCATCGCCGGAGAATCGGAGCCCATCGGTGGGGTTGACGCGGGTCGATAGCACGGCCGCGTGACGAATCAAAGCAAATCGCACCGCCGGCCAGCCATGCACAGGCTTTTTGGGTAAATTCAGCGTGGATAGCCGGTTCAGCGTGGATAGCCAGGGGGCGGCCCCTCCTCGTCATTCCGGGGCGCGACGACGTCGCGAGCCCGGAATCCATCCCGCAGCAGTCTCCGGGGCCCGATGGCATCAGGGCTCGCGCCAGTTGGCGCGCCCGGAATGACGAGAGAGGGTCACACCGTTATGACCGGGGATTTAGGTGCTATGCGTCGATCCGCAATGGTCGCGGCCCGGCGGCGGTGTTAAGCCGCAATTCCACCCTTCCTTCCGATTTTCATTACCAATCCGTCATGGTCGACAAGCAACGCGTCATTCCGCTGATCGTGGCCACCGCTCTCTTCATGGAGAACATGGATTCGACGGTGATCGCGACCTCTCTGCCGGCGATCGCGGCCGACATCGGCACCAGCCCGCTGACGCTCAAGCTCGCCATCACCTCCTATCTGCTGTCGCTCGCGGTGTTCATCCCGGCGAGCGGCTGGACCGCCGACCGCTTCGGCGCGCGCATGGTGTTCGCGATCGCCGTCGGCGTGTTCATGGTCGGCTCGGTCGGCTGCGCGCTCTCGACCTCGGTCACCGATTTCGTGTTCGCGCGCATCCTCCAGGGCATGGGCGGGGCGATGATGACGCCGGTCGGGCGTCTCGTGCTGCTGCGCTCGGTCGACAAGAGCGCGCTGGTCAATGCGATGGCCTGGGTGACGGTCCCTGCCCTGATAGGCCCCGTGATCGGCCCGCCGCTCGGCGGCTTCATCACGACCTACGCGTCCTGGCACTGGATCTTCCTGATCAACATACCGATCGGGCTGCTCGGCATCTTCATGGCCTTGCGCTTCATCGATCCCATCAAGAGCGAGGAGCGCGAGCCGTTCGATCTCTACGGCATGGTGCTCGCCGGGATCGGACTTGCCGGCATCGCCTTCGGCCTGTCGGTGGCCGGCCTCAATCTGCTGCCCTGGAGCACGGTCGCCGCGCTGATCGCGGGCGGCGCGATCTCGATGACGCTCTATGTCATCCATGCCCGGCGCACGGGATCGCCGGTGCTGGACTTCTCGCTGCTGACCCTGCCGACGCTGCGCGCGGCCGTGCTCGGCGGCTTCCTGTTCCGGCTCGGCATCGGCGCGCTGCCGTTCCTGCTTCCGCTCCTGATGCAGATTGGCTTCGGCCTGTCGCCATTCCATTCCGGCCTCGTCACGTTTGCCTCCTCGCTCGGCGCCATGGGCATGAAGACGCTGGCGGCGCGGATCATCCGCACCTTCGGCTTCCGCAATCTGATGACGGTGAACGCGATCGTCAGCGCGGTTTTCCTCGCCGCCTGCGCGCTGTTCACGGTGACGACGCCGCTGCTCATCATCATGATCATCCTGGTCGTCGGCGGCTTCTTCCGCTCGCTCGAGTTCACCGCGATCAACACGGTGGCCTATGCCGAGGTCGAGACCGCGCAGATGAGCCGCGCCACCACGCTCGTCAGCGTCAACCAGCAGCTCGCGGTCTCCGCCGGCGTCGCCGTCGGCGCAGCGTCGGTGGAGACGACGATGTGGCTCAGCCATGTCAGCGAGCTCAACGCCACCGTGTTCGCCCCGGCCTTCGTCGTGGTCGCGCTGACCTCGGCGGCGTCGAGCTGGTTCTTCTGGCAGATGCCCGCTGATGCCGGCCACGAGATCTCCGGCCGCAAGGCGACAGAGATCGCAAGCCGCAAGGGCGCCGGCAAGGGCGCAGAGAAGGCGGCCGTCAAGGCGGCGACCGAGGATACCCAGGACGTGCGCGACCAGCGGCTGGGGTAAGCTGGCGCGACTATTTCGAGCGAATGACGCCCGACCGGATCAGGACGGCGTACTTCTCGGTCTCCTCGGCAACGAACTTCGCAAATTGCGCCGGCGAGCCTTGAATCGGGCTGGCGCCAAGCTCCATGATCTTCGCCCTGACGGCGGCGTCGCCGAGTGCCTCGTTGATCGTTCCGTTCAGTCGATCGACGATGGCCTCGGGCGTGCCTCTTGGTGCACCGATCCCGAACCACGATCCGGCCTGATAGCCCGGGACGGTATCCGCCGCGATCGGAACGTCCGGCAAATTATCCGACCGGGCTGGCGAAGTAACGGCCAGCGGAACCAGTCTGCCGGCCTTGATATGGCCGATCGAGGACGGCATGGGATCGAACATCGCATCGATCCGCCCGGCCAGGAGATCTTCCAGTGCAGGCGTCGACCCCAGATAGGGCACCAGCGTCAGGTCGACAGCGGCCATCGATCTGAACAGCTCAATTCCAACGTGCTGCGGCGTGCCGAGACCTGCAAATCCCACCCTGAGTTTTCCGGGATTTTGCTTCGCGTAACTGATGAGCTCCCCGACTGTCCGGACCGGCACGGCAGGATTCACCTCGATGACGAGCGGAACGCGATATAGACCGCCGACGGCGACGACGTCGCGGCCAAAATCGAAATCGAGGTGATCGAACAGCGTCGCGTTGATCGTGTTGACGGGACCGCAGACGAGGAGCGTGTACCCGTCGGGTGCCGCCCGAACCACCGACCTCGTCGCAACGTTTCCGCTTTCACCCGGAACATTGTCCACGCTGAACGACTGGCCCAGCCGCTCCGACAGCCAGGGAGCAATCAGCCGGCCGGCGATATCGACTGGGCCTCCCGCGGGAAATCCCACGACGAGGCGACTGCCGCGAGAAGGGTAAGCCTGAGCCGTGGCCATCGCCGGCAAAACCGATGTCGCGATTGCCGCCAGTGTTGAACAAAGCAAGCGCCGTCTCTGCGTATCCATGTCACGATCCTTCGCTGCCATGGACTGCCATAGCTCGGCGGCGCCGGTTGAGCTATGATATGCCAACGTCGATCTTGATACCTTTGAGGTATGGCATGGATCTCAGGCACCTTCGCTATTTCGTCATGGTTGCAGAGGAAGGGCACATCACGCGGGCAGCAGAGCGGCTTGGCATCCAGCAGCCCCCGCTCAGCCGGCAGATCAGCCAGATGGAGAGAGAGCTCAAGGTTCAACTGTTCAGGCGGTTGCCGCGGGGGGTAAGCCTGACAAGCGCGGGTCAGGCCTTTTTCTCCGAGGCCAAGGCGATCCTGTCGCGGCTCGATCACGCCGTCGAAACGGCCCAACGCACGGCACGCGGCGAGCAGGGAACGCTCTGCATCGGCATCGCACCAACTGCCCCCTTCAATCCGCTCGTACCGCTTGCCATCCGGTCCTTTCGCGAAACCTTCCCGCGCGTGTCCCTGATCCTGCAGGAAGGCCTGAGCAACGAAATCTTCGGCCAGTTCGAGCGTGAGCAGATGGACGTTGCCTTCGTACGCGCGCGGCAAATTCATGCGGAAGGCGTCTCCGTTGCTGCGCTTCAGGAAGAGCCTCTGGTCGCGGCCCTCCCGAGCCGTCACACGTTGGCGAGGACAAGGACAAAGCCCCTTCAGCTCAGGAGCCTGTCAAATGACTCCTTCATCATGATCGGGCCGCCTGGTACCGGATTGTATGACGAGACCGTCGCGGCCTGCAGGGCAGCCGGATTTGTTCCGCGTCTCGGGCAGCCGGCGCCGCGAATTACCTCGACCTTGGGTCTTGTCGCGGCGGGACTCGGCATTGCGCTCGTGCCCTCGACGCTGCAGGGCGCACGCATGACCGGCGTCGTATACCGGCGCCTGCAAGACCCTACTCCGAAGGCCTTTCTCGGACTGGCGTGGCGGCGCAGCAATCCATCACCGATCCTCAGGAATTTCCTGGGCCTGGTTCGAGGCATGGCCGAGCGCCGGGCCCCTGAGCATCACCGGGCAGCGAAAACCGCAAACGACGATCGTTCGCGAACGTGACGGTTTTGCGCTACGCCTTCGGCTCGCCCCGAAACCCCGTCGCCAGCACGTAGCGTTCCGATGAATCCTGCCGGCTCGCGGCCGGCTTGACGTGACGGACCGTGGCGAAGTCGCGCTTGAGCTGGGCGAGCAACTCGGCGTCGGCGCCGCTCTGGAACGTTTTTGCCAGGAAGGTCCCGCCGGGCTTGAGCACGTCGCAGGCAAACGCCGCCGCGGTCTCGATCAGGCCGACGATGCGGAGCTGGTCGGTCTTGCGGTGACCGGTGGTGTTGGCGGCCATGTCGGACATCACGACGTCCGCGCCGCCCCCCAGCATCGCGGTGAGCTTTTCCGGCGCGCCGTTGTCCATGAAGTCGAGCTGCGCGAACTCGACGCCGGCAATTTCGGGCATCTCCAAAAGGTCGATCGCGACGACCTTGCCCTTGCCATCGATCGAGCCGACGCGCTTGGCCGCGATCTGGCTCCAGCCGCCCGGCGCGGCGCCGAGATCGACCACGGCCATGCCGTGCTTCAGCAGCCGAAACTTGTCGTCGATCTCGAGCAGCTTGAATGCCGCGCGCGAGCGATAGCCCGCGGCCTTGGCCTTCGCCACATAGGGATCGTTGAGCTGCCGCTCCAGCCACAGCTTCGATGACAATTTGCGCTTGCCGCCGGTCTTGACCTGGACGTGCAAGCGGCCGGTGGTGTCCTTGGCCATCTCACCAGCTCCTGAGCGCGCCGTCCTCGCGCATCATCTCGACCAGCATGCCTTCGCGCAGGCCGCGGTCGGCGACGCGCAGGCGCGGCAGCGGAAAGGCGTGGCGGATCGCATCGAGGATGGCGCAGCCGGCCAGCACGAGATCGGCGCGCTCGACGCTGATGCAGCTGTTGTTCGCGCGCTCCTCGTAGCTCATGCCGAGCAGCCTGTTGATGGTCGCGGTGATGTCGGAATCGTTCATCCAGATGCTGTCGATGCGGCGGCGGTCGTAGCGTGCGAGATTGAGATGGATGCCGGCAAGGGTCGTCACGGTGCCAGAGGTGCCGAGCAGGTGCATCTCAGTGAGATCGCCGCCGTGCTGTTCCGCGAACGGCGCAACATGATTTGCGACCTCCCGCTCCATCGCGGCGTAGATCTCCGGCGTCACGTCGCGGCCGCCGAATTGCTCGGCGAGCGTGACCACGCCGAACGGGATCGACATCCAGGCTTTGATGCGCGGCTCCGGATTTGTGGGATCGCGCTCGATCCGCACCAGCTCGGTCGAGCCGCCGCCGATGTCGAACAGGATTGCACCCCTGCCCCTGGGGTCGACCAGCGGCGAGCAGCCGAGTACGGCGAGCGAAGCCTCGGTCTCGCGGTCGATCACCTCGAGCTCGATGCCGGTCTCGGCCGCGACGCGGCTGCGAAAGCCCTCCGCGTTGGAGGCTGCGCGGCAGGCTTCGGTCGCGATCAGCCGCAGCCGCCGCGCTCTCCGCAAGTTGATCTTGTCGCGGCAGATGCTGAGCGCCGCGATGGCGCGCTCGATCGCGGCCTCGCTGATGCACCCCGTCGCCGAGACCCCCTCGCCGAGCCGGATGATCCGGGAGAAGGAATCGACCACGCGAAAGCCATCGCTGGTCGGACAGGCGATCAGGAGCCGGCAATTGTTGGTTCCGAGGTCCAGCGCCGCGTAGACGCCGGTTCCCGGCGCTTGCGCGACGACGGCCGGCTCAGTGGCCAATGCCACCGCCGCCATCGACCCCTCGAGCTCACCGTGCGGCGCATGGCCGTCGCGGAGCCGCGTGTGGTCATTCATACAAACTGTCTTTCCGCGGCCCGCTGGGGCCGAGCTGGAATTGCTTTTTCGCCTGAAACATTAGCAGCGCGGCAGGCCTGCGCAACAACGCATCACATGGGACCATGCCCATTCGTGCGTTGTCGTGAACGGGGCCGTGGGTTATTTTTGAAGGGTCCGGCCCCCAAGCGCCCCCCAAAACGCGCAATTGCCGGCTTTTCAGGTCAATTCCATGCAAGAACACACCAAATCGTCCACGCTCGAAAACGCTATTGCACTGCAAAAATACGGCGTCGGGCAGCCCGTCCGCCGCAAGGAGGACGACACGCTGGTCCGCGGCAAGGGCCGCTACACCGACGATTTCAACCTGCCCGGCCAGGCCTATGCCGTGGTGGTCCGCTCGACCCATGCCCATGGAATCATCCGCGGCATCGGCCTTGATGCCGCCAAGGCGATGCCGGGCGTGCTGGGGGTCTGGACCGGCAAGGATCTCGATGCGGCCGGCTATGGCCCCTTCACCTGCGGCCTGCCGCTGAAGAGCCGTGACGGCTCGCCCCTGCTCCAGACCAACCGCCAGCCGCTGGCGACCGACAAGGTCCGCTTCGTCGGCGATCCCGTCGCTTTCGTGGTGGCGGAGACGCTGGCCCAGGCGCGCGATGCGGCCGAGGCGGTCGAGCTCGACATCGAGCCGCTGCCGGCGGTGACGGACCCCGAGGAGGCCGCGAGGCCCGGCGCGCCGCAGCTCTACGACCACATCCCGAACAACGTCGCGCTGGACTACCATTATGGCGACATGGACAAGGTCGATGCGGCCTTTGCCAGCGCCGCCCATGTGACCAAGATCGACATCGAGAACACCCGCGTCGCCGTGGTCTCGATGGAGCCGCGCGTGGGACTTGCCTCCTACGACAAGAAGGCCGAGCGCTACACGCTCCAGGTTCCGACGCAGGGTGTCGCCGGCAACCGCGCCAACCTCGCCAAGAACCTGAAGGTGCCGAACGAGAAGGTGCGCATTCTCACCGCCAATGTCGGCGGCTCCTTCGGCATGAAGAACATCAACTACCCCGAATACATGTGCATCCTGTACGCGGCCAAGGCGCTGGGACGGCCGGTGAAGTGGCTGGACGAGCGCTCGACCAGCTTCCTCTCCGACAGCCACGGCCGTGCGCAGAAGATTCATGCCGAGCTCGCGCTCGACGCCGAGGGGCATTTCCTCGCGGCCAAGCTTTCCGGTTACGGCAATCTCGGCGCCTACATCACCGGCGTTGCGCCGGGTCCGCTCTCGCTCAACACCGGCAAGAACTTTTCCAGCGTCTACCGCACGCCCCTGATGGGCATCGACATCAAGACGGTGCTGACCAACACAACGCTGATGGGCGCCTATCGCGGCGCCGGCCGGCCCGAGGCGAATTACTACATGGAGCGGCTGATCGACCGCGCCGCCGACGAGATGGGCATCAACCGGCTGACGATGCGCAAGCGCAACTTCATCAAGCCGAACCAGATGCCGTTCCCGGCCTCCTCCGGCGTCACCTATGACAGCGGCGACTTCCAGGCCGTCTTCAACAAGGCGCTCGAAATCTCCGACCACGAGAATTTCGCCAAGCGCAAGAAGGAGAGCAAGAAGGCCGGCAAGCTGCGCGGCATCGCCGTCGGCTCTTATCTCGAGGTCACCGCGCCGCCGAGCCCCGARCTCGGCAAGATCGTGTTCGACCCTGACGGYAGCGTGCAGCTCATCACCGGCACGCTCGATTACGGCCAGGGCCATGCCACCCCGTTCGCGCAGGTGCTGTGCGCCCAGCTCGGCGTCCCGTTCGAGAGCGTCAAGCTGGTGCAGGGCGACAGCGACATCGTTCACACCGGCAACGGCACCGGCGGATCGCGCTCGATCATGGCGAGCGGCATGGCGATCGTCGAGGCCTCCAAGCTCGTGATCGAAAAGGGCAAGCGCGCCGCCGCGCACATGCTGGAGGCCTCCGAAGCCGACATCGAGTTCGAAGGCGGCAGCTTCACCATCGCCGGCACCGACCGCAGCATCGACATCATGGAGCTCGCCAAGAAGCTGCATGACAGCAAGGTGCCGGAGGGCGTGCCTGATAGTCTCGACGTCGATCACACCAGCGAGCCGGTGCCCTCTGCCTTCCCGAACGGCTGCCACGTCGCCGAGGTCGAGATCGATCCGGAGACCGGCGTGGTGCAGATCGTGCGCTACAGCGCGGTGAACGATTTCGGCACGGTGATCAACCCGCTGCTGGTCGCGGGCCAGCTTCATGGCGGCGTCGTCCAGGGCATTGGACAGGCGCTGATGGAGCACGTCCGCTACGACGAGAGCGGCCAGCCGATCACGGGCTCGCTGATGGACTACGCGCTGCCGCGCGCCGAGGACGTGCCGAACATGACGGTCGGCGACCACCCGGTGCCGGCCACGACCAATCCGCTCGGCAGCAAGGGTTGCGGCGAAGCCGGCTGCGCCGGCAGCCTGTCGACCGTGGTGAACGCCGTGCTCGACGCGCTCTCCGACTACGGCATCAAGCACATCGACATGCCGCTGACGCCGGAGCGGGTGTGGCGCGCGATCCAGGACGCGAAGGGCAAGGCGGCGTAAGGCCGCGCTTCTGCCTCCACACGCACACTGTCATCGCCCGCGAAGGCGGGCGATCCAGTACTCCGTGACAGATGTGATTGAATCGAGAAGCCGCGGCGTACTGGATGCCCCGCCTTCGCGGGGCATGACAGCCAATGTGGAGACGCGCCTTGCCCCTTCCCTACGCCGCCGCCTCCTCGCGCGGCTGGTAGAT
>NZ_JBFUES010000197.1:0-9371 GCF_056403875.1 Bradyrhizobium sp. P2_E8 | reverse complement strand
CTCCAACATCGCGCTCGACCTCATCGGCCAGGCACGCGAGCTCTACACCTATGCGGCCAAGACCGAAGGCAAGGACAACGACGAGGACAAGCTCGCTTACTTGCGCGACATCAGGCAGTACCGCAATCTGCTGCTGGTCGAGCAGCCCAACGGCGACTTCGCCCAGACCCTGGTGCGGCAGTTCTTCTATTCGGCCTTCGCCGACCTCTACTGGCGCGCGATGATGGCCTCGCGCGACACGACGCTCGCCGCCATCGCCGCCAAGTCCGAGAAGGAGAGCGCCTATCATCTGCGCCACGCCTCGGAATGGATCATCCGGCTCGGCGACGGCACGGACGAGAGCCATCGACGGGCGCAAGCCGCGATTGACCATCTCTGGGCCTTCACCGGTGAGATGTTTGCCGTCGATGACGGCGAACGCGCCCTGATCCATGCGGGTGTCGCCATCGATCCGGGTGTCTTGCGCGGGCGTTGGCTGCAGATGCTCTCCGATGTCGTCAGCGAAGCAACGCTCACGCTGCCGCAGAACGACTGGATGCAGCAGGGCGGCCGCGCGGGCCGGCATAGCGAGCATCTCGGCCATCTCCTGTCGGAGCTGCAATCGATGCAGCGTACCTTCCCGGGGCAGACATGGTGACGGTGCTCGAGAGCGGTGCCGATCTGCGCCAGCGCGCCTGGGATGCCGCGGCGGGCGTGGTCGATCCGGAAATCCCGGTGCTGACGATCGCCGATCTCGGCGTGCTCCGCGATGTCGTGCTCGATGGCGACCATGTCGAGGTCGCGATCACCCCGACCTATTCGGGCTGCCCGGCCATCAACATGATCGCGCTCGAAATCGAGGTCGCGCTGGAGCGCGCCGGCTTCCGCGGCTCAAAGGTGCGCACGGTGCTGTCGCCGGCCTGGACCACCGACTGGATGAGCGAGGAGGGCCGCCGCAAGCTGCGCGCCTACGGCATCGCGCCGCCGCAGGCCTCAAGCTCGCGCCGCGCGCTGTTCGGTGAGCAGTCTGTCGCGTGCCCGCAATGCGGCTCTGCGAGGACCGAGCTGTTGTCCGAATTCGGCTCGACGTCCTGCAAGGCGTTGTGGCGCTGCAAAGCCTGCCGCGAACCCTTCGATTACTTCAAGTGTCATTGACCATGTCAGCAGCCGCACCGCGTTTCCATCGCCTGGCCGTCAACGATCTCCGCCGCGAGGCCTCCGACGCCATCTCGATGACCTTCGCCATCCCCGGCGAACTCGCCAGCGATTATGCTTTCACGCCCGGGCAGTACCTCACGCTCCGCACGATGCTGGACGGTGAAGAGGTGCGCCGTTCCTATTCGATCTGCTCCGGCCCCGACGATGGCGAGATCCGCATCGCGGTGAAGAAGGTCGATGGCGGTGCGTTTTCGAGCTGGGCCGCTGATGAACTCAAATGCGGCGACGAGCTCGACGTGATGACGCCGACGGGCCGCTTCGGCGTGGTCGCGCCGGCCGATACGGGGCGGATCCATGTCGGCTTTGCCGCAGGTTCCGGCATCACGCCAATCCTGTCGATCGTGAAGGGCGTGCTCGCACGCGAACCGGCCAGCCGCTTCTTCCTGTTCTACGGCAATCGTACGACCGACAACATCATGTTCCTCGAGCCGCTCGAGGAGCTCAAGGACCGGTTCATCGACCGCCTCTCGATCTTTCACGTCATCTCCGGCGAGGAGCAGGACATCCCGATCCTGCATGGCCGGCTTAACGGCGACAAGGTGAGGGTGCTGCTGCGCTCGCTGGTGCCGGCGGCTAGCATCGATCACGTCTTCATCTGTGGTCCCCTCGGCATGAGCGAGGACATCGAGGTGACCTGCCGCGATCTCGGCATCGCGGACGAGCGCATCCACGTCGAGCGCTTTGTCTCGGAATTCGGCGGCAAGCCGCGGCCGAAGAAAGCCGTTGCGGCCGACGCGCCGCCGAAGGCGATCGCCTCGCTGATCATCGACGGCAAGCGACGCGACGTGCCGGTCGCCGAGGACGAAGCGATCCTCGATGCCGCGCTGCGCGCCGGCGTCGATCTGCCCTTCGCCTGCAAGGGCGGCATGTGCTCCACTTGCCGCGCCAAGCTGGTCGAGGGCGAGGCGCCAATGGACATCAACTATTCGCTGGAGCCGTGGGAGCTGAAGGCCGGCTTCGTCCTGACCTGCCAGGCCAAGCCATCGTCCGAGCGGGTCGTGGTCGACTATGACCATGTCTGATCAGGCGGATCAGTGCCCAACAATGCAAATGCGTCGCATTATTTGACACCCTGAACCAACCAGCAGAACATCATGTGCAAGCAATTGGCCGGGAGAAGCGCGTGAACGTCAAAGCCGCCCTGTCGCCTGAGGATATTGCCCGCGCCTGCGCCGATGCGATGTGGGCGGAGGACGATGCCTCCAAAGGTCTCGGCATGGAGATCGTCGAGATCGGTCCAGGCCTTGCGACGCTGGCCATGACGGTGCGGCCGGACATGGTCAACGGTCAGCGCATCGCCCATGGCGGCTTCATCTTCACGCTCGCAGATTCTGCCTTTGCGTTTGCCTGCAACTCGCACAATGAGCGTGTGGTCGCGGCGCAGGGCCAGATCACCTTCATCAAGCCCGGCAAGCTCGGCGATCGGCTCATTGCGAAGGCGCGGGAGATCAGCCGCAGCGGCCGCTCGGGGATCTACGACGTGCGTGTCACCGCAGGCGACACCGTCATCGCGGAATTCCGCGGGCATTCGCGTGTCATTCCCGGCACGTGGCTGCCGGCACAAGACCAATAAAGAAAAGAACAGACCAATGTGGGGAAACGAGGATGGCTCTGACCAGGCTCAAGGAAGGTGGCACCACCTATAGTGCCGAGATGGACGCGCATGAGCGCGCCTCGCGTGACGAGATCGTGGCATTGCAGAAGCAGCGGCTGGGCTGGTCGCTGAAGCACGCGTACGACAACGTCGCGCATTATCGCAAGGCCTTCGACGAGGCCGGCGTGCACCCGTCCGACTTTCGCGAGCTCTCCGATCTCGCGAAGTTTCCGTTCACGGTGAAAACGGATTTGCGCGACAATTATCCTTTCAACATGTTCGCGGTGCCGCGCGAAAAGCTGGTGCGCGTGCATGCCTCCTCCGGCACGACGGGTAAGCCGATCGTCGTCGGCTACACCCAACGCGATATCGACACATGGTCGGAGGTGATGGCGCGTTCGATCCGCGCCGCCGGCGGCCGCACCGGCATGATCATCCATAACGCCTATGGCTACGGCCTCTTCACCGGCGGGCTCGGGGTGCACTACGGCGCCGAAAAGCTCGGCTGCACGGTGGTGCCGATCTCCGGCGGCATGACCGAACGGCAGGTGCAGCTCATCAACGATTTCCGCCCCGACATCATCACGGTGACGCCGAGCTACATGCTGGCGATCCTGGACGAGTTCAAGCGCCAGAAGCTTGATCCGCGGCAGTGTTCGCTCAAGGTCGGCATTTTCGGCGCCGAGCCCTGGACCAATGCGATGCGCGGCGAGATCGAGGACGCTTTCGACATGGATGCGACCGACATCTACGGCCTGTCCGAGGTGATCGGCCCCGGCGTGGCGCAGGAGTGCATCGAGACCAAGGACGGCCTGCACATCTGGGAAGACCACTTCTATCCCGAAGTGATCGACCCCCAGACGGGCGCGGTGCTGCCCGATGGCGAGAAGGGCGAGCTGGTCTTCACCTCGCTCACCAAGGAAGCTTTCCCGGTGATCCGCTATCGCACCCGCGACCTGACACGGYTGCTGCCGGGCACGGCCCGGCCGGGCATGCGGCGCATGGAGAAGGTGACGGGCCGCTCGGACGACATGATCATCCTGCGCGGCGTCAACCTGTYCCCGACCCAGATCGAGGAGGTGCTGCTCGCCACCGACTGGTGCGGCGGCCACTTCATCCTCGAATTGACCCGCGAAGGCCGCATGGACGAGCTGACCATCATCGCCGAGGCACGGCCCGAAAGCTGGGACGGCCGCGGTCTCGTCGACCATGCCGACCGGATCGCGACCCACATCAAGAACACGATCGGCATCAGCTCCAATGTGCGGGTGGTCGCGCCCGCCACGCTGGAGCGTTCGCTCGGCAAGGCCAGGCGCCTCTACGACAAGCGGCCGAAGGATTGACTTGACCACCCGTAAGGGCGACAAGGCCCGCCAGAAATCGCGGGTCTTTCCGATGTCACCAGCCGATACCAAAGCCGTCGAAGCGCGCTGTGTGCGCCTCAATGCCAAGGCCGAGAGCGCGGCCGCGCTTGCGCCGGTTGTCGAGCGTCAGAGGCTCACGCGCGGTCCAAACGATGTCCTGATCGAGGTGAAGGCCGCCGCCGTCAATCCGTCCGACGTGAAGGCCGCGACCGGGCTGATGCCCTATGCCGTATTCCCGCGCACGCCGGGCCGCGATTACGCCGGCGTGGTGATCGATGGTCCGGCCGGCATGGTCGGCCGCGAAGTGTTCGGTTCCTCCGGCGATCTCGGCATCCGCCGCGACGGCACCCATGCCAGCCACCTCGTCGTCGAGCTCGACGCGATCGTGGAGAAACCCAGGACGGTGTCCTGGGAGGAGGCTGCCGGCATCGGCGTTCCCTTCGTCACAGCGATGGAAGGCTTTCGCCGCGCCGGCGTGCCGAAGGCCGGTGAGACCGTTCTGGTGTTCGGCGTCAACGGCAAGGTCGGCCAGGCCGCGGTGCAGATCGCGACCTGGCGGGGCGCGCGCGTCATCGGCGTGGTGCGCAAGGCGGAAGCTTATGAAGGCCACGCCAACGCGCCCATCGAGGTGATCGACGCCTCCGCCACCGACGTTGCCGCGCGTGTGCGCGAAGTGACCGGCGGCAAGGGCGCCGACATCGTCTTCAACACGGTCGGCGATCCCTATTTCCAGGCCGCGCACAAGTCGCTCGCCTTGCGCGGCCGCCAGATCCTGATCGCCGCGATCGACCGCATCGTGCAGTTCAACATCCTCGAGTTCTATCGGGGGCAGCACACTTATGTCGGCATCGATACGCTCGGCCTGTCTTCGACGGCGACAGGCGCGGTGCTGCGTGACCTCGGTCCCGGCTTCGCCAGCGGTCACCTGAAACCGTTTCCGATCAAGGCGAATGCCGTCTATCCGCTGGAGCGCGCCAAGGAGGCGTATGTCGCGGTCGCCGGCTCTTCGCGGGATCGCGTGATCCTGAAGCCGTAATCATGGACTCGTCCGCCCAACTCGTCATCCTCGCCGGCCTCGTCATCGGGTTCATTTACGGCGCCGTGGGTCTGCTCAGCGGCTTCTGCCTGATGAGCAGCATGCGCGGATTCCTCGCCGAAGGAGACGGCCGGCTGGTGCGGTCCTATGCGCTGGCGATTGCTGTCGCGATCGCCGCGAGCCAGGTCCTGGCCGGCAGCGGCGCCGTCGATCTCGGCAAGTCGATCTACCTGCAACAATCCTTCTCGGCGCCGGTGCTGTTCCTCGGCGGCCTGCTGTTCGGCTACGGCATGGTGCTGTCGAACGGCTGCGGCTCGCGCGCGCTGGTGCTGCTCGGCCGCGGCAATCTCCGTTCCTTCGTCGTCGTGATCGTGCTCGCCATCGCCGCGCAGATGACGCTCAAGGGCCTGATCGCGCCGGCGCGCATTGCGCTGGTTCAGGCCTCGCAAACCACGGTCAACACGAATTCGCTACCGTCGCTGCTGGCGGCGCTCGGTCCCTCTGAAGCTCTCTCGCGGGCGATTGCCGCAGCCGGGATCGTCGTCGCCCTGATCCTGTTCGCGTTCGCCCATCCGGTGTTTCGCCGTTCGCCGGGCCAGATCGCGGCGGGCGTCATCGTCGGTGTCCTCGTTGCGAGCGGTTGGTTCGTCACCGGCTATCTCGGCGCCGACGACTTCAATCCCGTCCCCGTGACCTCGCTCACCTTCATCGCGCCGATCGCCGATAGCCTGCAATATGCCATGCTCTCGACCGGCCTGACGCTGAATTTCAGCATCGCGACGGTTGCCGGCGTCTTCGCCGGCAGTCTGGCGACGGCACTCGCTACGGGTCGCTTCAAGCTCGAAGGCTATTCATCGCCGCGCCACATGCTGCGCTCAGGCAGCGGCGCCGCGCTGATGGGCATCGGCGGCGTGATGGCGTTCGGCTGCTCGATCGGACAGGGATTGACTGGCGTGTCGACGCTGGCGCTGGGCTCGTTCGTTGCGCTCGCCGGCATCCTGCTCGGTACGACGGCGGGCCTGCGCGGCGTGCTGCGCGTTCAACCTCTCGCGATGGCCTGACCGCGCAGCAGGCGATCCCCGAGCGTTGCCAGGCCGATGCCGGCGACGATCAGTCCGGCCGCGACAGCAAGGCTCATGTCGATCGGTTCGCCCAGCAGGATCGCCGCACTGGCGATGCCGACGAGTGGTGTCGCCGTGGTGCCGAGCGACGTCGTCAACGCAGAGATGCTCTTGTTGACCATCGACATCGCCCAATAGGCAAGCGCCGTCCCGATCAGGCCGGAATAGAGGAACAGGAGCACGAGCCTCCACGACCATTCTGCGTGTGGCAGGCCGTCCGCGATTGTCGCGCTGACAGTCAGGACGATCGTTGCGACGAGTACCTGCCAGATCAGCAGCTGGAGCGGAGAGGCGATCCAGCGATGCGCGCGAATATAGATGATGTTCGCGGCCCAGGAGATCGCGGCCAGGATGACCATGCCGGCGCCGAGCACGACGTTGGTATTGGTCCAGTCGATCGATGCCGGGTTCAGAATCACGGCAAGGCCGATCAACCCAAGCAGCGCGCCGGCGAGTTTGGGCGCGGTCAGTGTATCTTTCGCGAGCAGGGGCGCTGCGATCGCGACCCAGAGCGGCGTGGTGTAGCCGAGCACGATGGCCTTGCTCGCGGGCAGGAAGCGCACACCAGCCGCAACCAGGACCGAGAACACCGTCATGTGCAGCAGCGCGACGCTCAGGACCACAGGAATGTCGCGCCGCTCCGGGATCACCAGATTGTTGCTCAGTCCGAGGATCACGAACAGTCCGGCCAGCGCGATCCAGCTCCGGATCGCTGAAGCCCACAGCGGGGAGAGGAACTGGACGAGCTGCTTCGTCACCGACCAGTTCACGCCCCAGGCCAGCACGACGATGAGGAACAGGCCGACGGCGGCACGGGGTGACAGGGAGTTCATTTCGGAGATCCTTGAAGCAGTCCGGCCTGGCGGATAGCATCCGGGCTGGCACCAGTAAAAGTGCCAGATCGTGAAGGAATAAGGTGCCAGTTTCAGAAGAGATGATCGCCGGCCTGATCGAGCTGAAGCGGACCGGCGAGGAAGGGCTGATGGCTCAACTGACGAGCCAGCTCAGGGAGCTGATCGGAAGCGGCCGCATCGGCAGGGGCCGCGGGCTGCCGTCGAGCCGACAGCTTGCGAGCGATCTCGGCGTCTCCCGCAACACCGTGACCTATGCGTTCGAGCAGCTTGCCGCCGAAGGATATCTGGCTGCGTCGCGCGGGCGGCGCCCGGTCGTGACGGTCGACGGCGGTGAGCGTATCGAAGCAGCTGGCGCCGCGACATCACGTGTCCGCGCCGGCGCGCCGCGCCTCTCTCCCTGGGCCTCTAGGCTTAAGCAGGCGGACTGGCCGATGTCCTATCTGGCGCAGCTGAAACCCCTGCGGCCGGGGCATGGCGATTTCAGGGAGTTTCCGAACGAGGTCTGGGCCCGCTGTCTGCGCCGCAGCGCCGTGCGTGCGGCCAGGCGCGAGCTTGGCCCCGTCAACCGTCCGCGCCTGCGCGAGGCGCTGGCGCATTATTTGGCAACCAGCAGAGGCGTTCGCGCCACGGCGGACCAGATCATGATCCTGCCGAGCGCGCAGGCCGCGCTCACTTTGATCGCGGCGGCCGTGATCACGCAAGGTGACGAGGTCTGGGTCGAGGATCCCGGCTATCCCGGAGCCGCGGCTGCCTTCCGTGCCTCCGGCGCGCGCGTGGCCGGCATCAGGCTGGACGAGCAGGGCATGCAGCGGATGCCGGGCCTTGCGGCTCCAACCCTGATCTTCATGACGCCTTCGCACCAGCATCCGACCGGCCGGCTGATGTCGCTGGCCCGCCGCACCGAATTCTTGGGCATGAGCAAGCCCGGCAAGACCTGGATCGTGGAGGACGATTACGACGGCGAATTCCACTATGACAGCCGGCCGGTGCCGGCGTTGCAGGGGCTCGATACCCATGGCCGCGTCTTCTATGTCGGTACGTTCTCGAAGGCGATGACCTCGGATATCCGGCTCGGCTATCTCGTCGTGCCGCCGGCGCTGGTCAGCACCCTCGAGATCGCGCAGCGGCATATCGGACTGATCGCTGCCAGCCATGTTCAGGAAGCGCTGGCCGAGTTCATTGCCGACGGGCATTTCCTCGCGCATCTGCGCCGGATGCGCCGGCTCTATCACGCACGCCGCGATCATCTCGCCGAGGGACTGGAGCGCCATCTTGGCGAGGTGCTTACGGTCGAAGTGCCCTCGGGCGGCATCCAGCTCGTCGCGCGCCTCAAGCGCGGTCGCGCTGAYCAGGCCGCGGTCAAGCGGCTGGTCGAAGCGGGGGTCGAGACGCGCGCCTTGTCCAGCCTTGCGCTCGGCCGGCCGCGCGATCACGGCCTGCTGCTCGGCTTTGCGGCATGGCGCGAGAACGAGATCAGCGCCGCCGTGCGGACGATGGCATCGTGCTTCTAGCGCGCAGCGCTAGTCCACGGCCTTGGTCACGATGCGGATCTCCGAGGTCAGCGTGCGATGCACCGGACACTTGTCGGCGATCTCCATCAGCTTCTTGCGCTGCTCGGCATCGAGCGCGCCGTCCATCGCGATGTCGCGCTCGATCTGGTCGAGCATGCCCTCGCGCGTCTCGCACTCCGCGCAATCCTTGGCGTAGATCTTGGAATGTTTCAGCGTGACCGTGACGCGGTCGAGCGGCAGCGACTTGCGGTCGGCATACAGGCGCATGGTCATGGAGGTGCAGGCACCGAGGCCTGCGAGCAGGAAGTCATAGGGGCCGGGGCCGGCATCCTCGCCGCCGGCAGCGACCGGCTCGTCCGCCACCAGATGATGTGGCCCGACGGTGATGATCTGGTTGAACTTGCTCTTGCGGGTCTCCTGCACCACCACCTTGCGCGGCTCCTCGACGAGATCGATCGCCTTGGCGGGCCTTGCGGCTTCGATGTAGCGGCTTGCCCAGGCCGCGATCATGTCGGCCGCATAGAGCGCGTCGGCCGGCCTGGTGAGGAGATGATCGGCGTGGTCGAGCGAGACGAAGCTCTTGGAATGCTTGGCCGCGACGAAGATCTTGGTCGCATTGTCGATGCCCACGGTGTCGTCGACTGGCGAGTGCATCACCAGCAACGCCTTGTGCAGGCCGGTGACGTCCTTGATC
>NZ_JBFUES010000196.1:0-9405 GCF_056403875.1 Bradyrhizobium sp. P2_E8 | reverse complement strand
CGCCTATCTCTTCTTCAACCGCGGCGTAGCGCTGATCGGGCCGAACCGGGCCGCGCCGTTCTTCCATCTGGTGCCGGTGTTCGGCTCGGCGATGGCGATCCTGCTGCTCGGCGAAAAGCTCCAGCCGTTTCACCTGATCGGCTACGCGCTGGTGCTCGCCGGCGTCGTGATCGCCTCGCGCAAGGGCTCGGTGGTGAAGTAATTCCGCGCCGCGGACCCTCCCCCTTTCGTGTCCCGGACGCGAGACCTGGCGGCAAACTCCCGCCTTCCGATTCCAGCAAAGAGAAGCTAGGTTCCCCGCCAACGAAAAAGAGGGAACGACCACACATGCTTTCAGCGCTGATGCGAAACCTGCGCACCATCGGCACGGCTGCGCTCTGCCTTGCCGCCTCGACCGCCGCACAGGCCGACAACTACCCCAGCCGCAACATCACACTGGTGCTGCCGTTTGCGGCCGGCAGCGGCACCGACACCACGACGCGGCTGATCTCGCAGCATTTGTCGCAGGCACTCGGCGTCGGCATCGTGATCGAGAACAAGGCGGGCGCCAATGGCATGATCGCCGCGACCTTTGTCGCGCGCGCCGCACCCGACGGCTACACGCTGCTGGTGACGACCAACACCACGCATTCGGCCAATCCCTACCTGCTCAAGAGCCTGACTTACGATCCGGTCAAGGATTTCACTCCGATCGCGCGCACCGGCGATTTGCCCTTCATGCTGGTCGTTCACCCCGAAGTGCCGGCCAAGACCGTCGGCGAGCTGGTCGCCTATGGCAAGGCCAATCCCGGCAAGCTGAGCTACGCCTCGGGCTCGTCCTCGGCGATCGTGTCGGGTGCGACGTTCGCGCACAATGCCGGGCTCGACCTGCTGCACGTGCCCTACAAGAGCTCGCCGCCGGCGCTCAACGACGTCATGGGCGGCCGCGTCTCGATGATGTTCGTGGACATCCTGACCGGCCTGCCGCACGTCAACGGCAACGCGCTGCGCGCGCTCGCCGTCACCACCAAGGACCGCTCTCCGCTGGTGCCGAACCTGCCCTCGATGCAGGAGGCCGGCGTGCCGGACTTCGACATCTCCTCATGGCAGGGCTATTTCGGTCCGGCCGGCATGCCGAAGGAGATCGTGACGCGGCTCAACGCCGAGATCAGGAAGATCGTCGAGAAGCCGGAGATCAAGGCGCAACTCGCCACCCTCGGCATGGATGCCTTCTCAGGCACGCCGGAACAGCTCGGCACCTTCGTGAACGAGCAGCTGGTGCTGTGGGAGAAGCTGATCACGAACGCGAAGATCGAGAAGCAGTAGCTGTCATCGTCCGCGAAGGCGGACGATCCAGTATTCCAGAGACAGCGAGGCTCGAACAGAGAGGCCGCGGCGTACTGGATGCCCCGCCTTCGCGGGGCATGACAGCAAGACTTACGCCGCACGCACCTTGGCGAGGAAGCCGTCCACCGCGCTGCGCAGCGCGCCGGACTGGCTGTCCAGCTCGCGGGCGTTGGTGAGCACGTCGGTGGCAGCAGAGCCGGTCGCTGCCGCGGCCGAGGTGACACTGCCGATATTGGCGTTGATCTCGCTCGAGCCGGCCGCAACCGACTGGATGTTGCGGGCGATCTCGCGGGTCGCCTCGCCCTGCTGCTCGATCGAGGCGGAAATGCCCGCCGTGATCTCGCTCATCTCGGCGATGGTCTGGGTGATGCCGCCGATCGCCGCGACCGCATCGCTGGTCGAGGTCTGCATTGCCGCGACCTGGGCGGAGATTTCCTCGGTGGCCTTCGCGGTCTGGTTGGCGAGCGCCTTGACCTCGGAGGCGACGACGGCGAAGCCGCGGCCGGACTCGCCGGCGCGCGCCGCCTCGATGGTGGCGTTGAGCGCGAGCAGATTGGTCTGCGCCGCGATCGAATGAATGAGCTTGACCACCTCGCCGATCTTCTCCGCGCCGGTGGAGAGCTCCTGCACCGTGGCGTTGGTGCGCTCGGCGTCGTTGACCGCCCGGCTCGCCACTTCGGTCGAACGCGTCACCTGGCGGGAGATTTCCGCAACCGAGCTCGACAGCTCTTCGGCGGCGGCGGCAACCGTGCCGACATTGCCCGAGGCCTTCTGCGAGGCCGCGCCGACGGTCGCCGCGCGCGAGGAGGCGTCGCTCGCGGTCGCCGTCATCGACTGCGCCGTGCTCTGCATCCCGGCCGCGGCCGAGGACACCGAGCGGACGATGCCGTTGACGCTGCGCTCGAAGTCCTTGGCGATCTCTTCCATCGCGCTGCGACGATCCGCCGCGGCGCGTTCCTTGGCGTCCGCCTCGGTCTTCTCGAGGTCGCGAATACGGACCGCATTGTCCTTGAAGATCTGAACGGTCGCGGCCATCGCGCCGACCTCGTCGCCGCGGCCGACGCCGGGAATGTCACCCTCGAGCTTGCCGTCGGCGAGATCCTTCATGCGGGCGCCGAGCAGCGCCAGCGGACGGCTGATGCTGCGGCCGATCAGCCAGGCGACACTGCCGGCGACGATGACGATGCCGAGCATGGCGAGGCCGAGCAGCCAGTAGATCGGCCCCATCTTGGCGTCGATATCCTCGAGATAGGCGCCGGTGCCGAGATACATGTCGAAGCCGGGGACGGCGACCGCGTAGCCGAGCTTGCGGATCGGCTTCTCCTGGCCGGGCTTCATGTATTCATAGAACAGCAGGATTTCGCCGCTGGCCTTGACCCCGTCCATGATCTCGCGGGACAGCTTGCGCCCGTTCGTCTCCACGTCCATGCGGTTCTGGCCGATCACCTTCGGATCCGGCGCAAGCTGCGTGATGCCGTCATAGGTGGTGCCGAACAGATAGCCGGAGTTCTTGTCGTACGTCATGGAGTTGCCGTAGCGGCGGAGATCCGCGAGCGCGGCATCCTTGGTCATCTCGCCGGCGCTGACGCGCTTCATCAAGGCAGCCGCATAGTTGCGGGCCATCTCCACAATCGCCTTGGTCTGGTCGATGCGTGCATTCACCATCTCGCGCTTCATCAGATATCCGGCGAGAACTCCGGAGATGCACAGGCCGAACAGGGTCACACCGACAAGGATGCCAAGCTTGGGCGCGATCTTCAGATTGCTCAACTTCACGATGGGCTCCTCGGGTGGCGCGGACTCGCGCACAGACCTTTTTATTTGAATCAACTTTTAGTGTGTGACCCCTTAGCAAGTTACTTACGTGCCTCCGTAGAAGCCCTGACGGCGCTACGAAAAGCTGCGAATAATGGTCAAGCGAGCAACCGGCGATTGTACGCATGCACCCCGATTTCGCGTAAAAGACGCAAAGGCCCGCCCAGAAGGCCGGGTCGTAACAAGAACCGACAAACCAAATCGGGAGCAGGAAATGCCGAAATACAGGGTGGTGACGCCGAAGGGCGCGAGCTTCACGGTCGCGGGCAGCGACTATTCCTACGAGCGCGAGGCGCTCGATCCGATCGACGCCGAGATCGTCGAGGCCCCGGCCAACGAGGCTGAGTTCATCGCCGCCGCGAAAAACGCCGACGCCATCTACGCCAAGGGCATCCCAATCACCAAGTCGATCATCGACGCGCTGGAGAGCTGCAAGGTCATCACGCTCGGCTCGGTCGGCGTGGACAGTGTCGATGTGAAGGCCGCCACCGCACGTGGCATTCCCGTCACCAACATCCCCGACACCTTCATCGAGGAGGTCGCCGACCACGCCATGATGCTGCTGCTTGCCGGCTTCCGCCGCCTGGTCGAGCAGGACCGGATGGTGCGCGACGGACGCTGGGCCGAGGGCCGGCCGGCGCTGCTGAAGATCCCGCGGCTGATGGGCCAGACGCTCGGCTTCATCTCGTTCGGTCGCGTCGCGCGTGCAGTTGCGAAGCGCGCCGCGCCGTTCGGCCTGCGCATGATGGCCTACGATCCCTTCATCCAGGAAACGCTGATGTACGACCACGGCGTCATCCCCGCGACGCTGAACGAGGTGCTGTCGCAATCCGACTTCGTGTCGATGCACGCGCCCGCGCGGCCCGAGGTGCATCACATGCTGACCGAGAGGCACTTCCGGCAGATGAAGAAGGGCTCGATCTTCATCAACACCGGCCGCGGCGCCACGGTGGACGAGGAGAGCCTGATCAAGGCGCTGCAAGAGGGCTGGATCGCGCACGCCGCCCTCGACGTGCTGGAGAAGGAGCCGCCCTCGCACAACAATCCCATCCTCAGCATGGAGAACGTGACGCTGACCGCGCATGTCGCCTCGGCCTCGGCACGGTTCGACGAGGCACGCAAGCGCCGCGTGGGCTACGAATTGTCACTGGTGCTTCAGGGCATGTGGCCGGTAAGCTGCGTCAATCCGTCGGTGCTGCAGAACACCGCGCTCCGCCGCTGGCAGCCCGTCAGCATGGATCGCGGACCGAACAGCTAGGCGGCCGGCCGCAAAACGCGCCGGAAACCGGAACGGCCCTTCACCGGCGATCAACGCCGGGAAGGGAGACAACAGGGAGGAACTGATGAGGAACGACCTCACACGTCGTGACGCCTTGGCGCTGGGCCTGTCCGCTGCGACGCTCGCAGCAACCGGTGTTGCAGCGCACGCCCAATCCACGATCAAGGCCGCGGACGTCCCCGCACCGAAACTGCCGATCGAGAAGGGCGCAACCCTGCGCATGCTGCGGCCGGTGCGCTTCGTCCAGGCCGACGAAGACGTATTCCGCGCCAATGCAGCCAAATTCACCAAGGAGACCGGGGTCGAGGTCAAGGTCGACTTCGTCGGCTGGGAGGACATCAACCAGCAGACCGCGGTAACGGCCAATTCCGGTGCCGGTCCCGACATCATCATCGGCTTCTCCGATGCACCGCACATCTACATCGACAAGCTGATCGAGCTGACCGACGTCGCCGACTATGTCGGCAAGCGTTACGGCGGCTGGCTGCCGCTGGCGCAGCGTTACGGCAAGAGGAACAAGAGCGACGCCTGGATCGGACTGCCGTTCGGCGCCACCGCAGGTCCGCTGATCTACCGCAAGTCGATCCTGCAATCGGTCGGCTTCGACAAGGTGCCGGAAGACCACGCCGGCATCGTCGACCTCTGCCAGAAGCTGCAGAAGGCCGGCAAGCCAGCCGGTTTCGCGCTCGGCAACGCCAAGGGCGACGGCAACGGTTTTGCGAACTGGGCACTGTGGTCACACAACGCCGCTCTGCTCGACGAAGAGGGCAACGTCATCATCAACAGCAAGGAGACGATCGCCGCACTGAACTGGGTCAAGCAGCTCTACCCGACCTTCATTGCCGGCACGACGTCGTGGAACGACGTCAGCAACAACCGCGCCTACTCCTCGCAGGAGATCGCGCTGACCGCCAACGGCGTCTCGCTGTACTTCTCGCTGAAGAACGATCCGGCGACCAAGGCGATTGCCGACGACAGCGAGCATCAGTTGCTGCCGAAGGGCGTGGCCAAGATCTCGCCGATGGCGGGCCTGACCCTGAACGCCATGGTGTTCAAGCACAGCCAGTATCCCAACGCCGCAAAGGCCTTCCTGCAATACATGCTGGAAAAGGACCAGTACGAGCCGTGGCTGAATGCCAATTCCGGCTACTGGTCCCAGCCGCTGGCCGCCTATGCCGATGCCGCCGTGTGGTCGCAGGACCCCAAGGTGAAGTTGTTCAAGGACACCATGAACAGCACCTATTATGACGGCTACAGGGGGCCGATCTCGACGGCAACCGGTGCCGTCAGCGCCGACTACGTGCTGATTCAGATGTGCGCGTCCGTCGCGACCGGCGCTGCCACGCCGGAGGCCGCGGCCGCAGAAGCCGAACAGCGCTGCAAACGGTACTTCCGGCGGCAGAAGTAACGGATCGTCATTGCGAGGAGCAGAGCGACGAAGCAATCCAGACTTCCACTGCGGAGACAGACTGGATTGCTTCCGCCTTCCGCTTCGGCGGACAAGTCGCTACGCTCGCAATGACGGTGTGACGACGTTCAACGACAGGACAAAACCCTGATGTCCGTGACCACACTTCCCCCTCTCGCCCTCGCCCACCGGCAGCCAAGCTGGCTGGTCCGTCTGTTCGACTACAAGCCGTTCCTGATCGTGATGTGCCTTGCGCCCGCGATCGGGCTGCTCGCGGTGTTCCTGACCTATCCACTCGGCCTCGGCATCTGGCTCGCCTTCACCGACACCACGATCGGCCGCAAAGGCGTCTTCGTCGGCCTTGAGAACTTCCAGTATCTGCTCACCGACCCGCTGTGGTGGAACGCGGTGTTCTACAGTGTGGTCTACACAGGCATAGCGACGTTCGGGAAGTTCGCACTCGGCTTCTGGCTGGCGCTGCTGCTCAACAACCATTTTCCGTTCAAGAGCCTGCTGCGTGCGATCATCCTGCTGCCCTGGATCGTGCCGACGGTGCTCTCGGCGCTGGCGTTCTGGTGGATCTACGATCCGCAATTCTCGATCATCTCCTATCTCCTGGTCGACGTGCTGCACTGGCGGTCGAGCAATGTCGACTTCCTCGGCTCGCCCTGGCCGGCGCGCTTCTCGCTGATCGCCGCCAATATCTGGCGCGGCATTCCCTTCGTCGCGATCTCGCTGCTGGCGGGCCTGCAGACCATCTCGCCCTCGCTGTACGAGGCCGCGATGCTCGACGGCGCCAGCGCCTGGCAGCGCTTCCGCTACATCACCTTCCCGATGATGATGCCGATCCTCGCCATCGTGATGACGTTCTCGATCATCTTCACCTTCACCGACTTCCAGCTGGTCTACGCCATCACCCGTGGCGGCCCCGGCAACTCGACCCATTTGCTGGCAACGCTGGCCTTCCAGCGCGGCATTGCCGGCGGCGAGCTCGGCGAAGGCGCCGCGATCGCGGTGTCGATGATCCCGTTCCTGGTGTTCGCGACGCTGTTCTCGTATTTCGGCCTGGCGCGCCGCAAATGGCAGCAGGGAGAGAGCAATGACTGACACCGTCGCGCAAGCCACTGCCGACGCGAAGGCAGCGCCCGACACCATGGCCTGGGATTCCGGGCTGCGGCGGCTGATGATGATCTACCTGCCGCTCGGCTGCTTCGTGCTGATCCTGCTGTTTCCGTTCTACTGGATGGCGATCACCTCGTTCAAGCCGAACGCCGAGCTGATGAACTACAAGGCGCACAATCCGTTCTGGATCTCCTCGCCGACGCTGGCGCACATCAAGCATCTGCTGTTCGACACCGCCTATCCGCGCTGGCTGTGGACGACGATGCTGGTTGCGATCGGCTCGACCACGCTGTCGCTGGTCGCGAGCACGCTTGCCGCCTATGCGATCGAGCGCCTGCGCTTCCGCGGCAGTCCCTATGTGGGCCTCGGCATCTATCTCGCCTACCTCGTGCCGCCGTCGATCCTGTTCATCCCGCTCGCCACCGTGGTGGTGCAGTTCGGCCTGTTCGACTCACCGATAGCGCTGATCCTGGTCTACCCGACCTTCCTGGTGCCCTTCTGCACCTGGCTCCTGATCGGTTATTTCAAGTCGATCCCCTACGAGCTCGAGGAATGCGCGCTGGTCGACGGCGCGACGCGGCTCCAGATCCTGCGCCGGATCACGCTGCCGCTCGCGGTGCCCGGCCTGATCTCGGCCGGCATCTTCTCGTTCACGCTGTCCTGGAACGAGTTCATCTACGCGCTCGCCTTCATCCAGAGCGGCGCCAACAAGACCGTGCCGGTCGCGATCCTGACCGAGCTCGTCACCGGCGACGTCTACCAGTGGGGCGCGCTGATGGCGGGCTCGCTGCTCGGCTCGCTGCCGGTTGCGGTCTTCTACTCGCTGTTCGTGGATTATTACGTGTCCTCGCTGACCGGCGCGGTAAAGGAGTAGCCGGCCGCTGCGGCGTTTGGCCCGGTTTCACAAAACTGCAACAAGCGATCCGCATAACGCGTGCGTCCGCCAACAGGAGACGCACATGCGCGCGATTTTTCTCAGCACCGTCGCAACGATCATTCTCACCGCCAGCACGGCGCTCGCGCAGAGCGATGGCGAATTCCCGGCGAAGCTCGCCGGCCACGTGGTGATGCCGGCCGAGACCTTCATCGACGCGCCGGCGGATGCGCCCGCCGATCTCAAGGCGTCCGGAAAGTACACCACCGGCAAGCGCGTCGACGCGCTCGGCACCGTGATGGGCAAGTCCGCTGAGCGGGCGACCGGCGTGTCGCTGCCGTTCAAGGGCCAGCCGCTGCAGGGCCATTCCGGCATCAAGCACATGCCCGACGGCAGCTTCTGGGTGATCACCGACAACGGCATGGGCGCGCGCGCCAACTCGCCGGACTCGATGCTGTATCTCAATCGCTACAAGATGGATTGGGCGGGCGGCAAGATCGAGCGGCAGGAGACGATCTTCCTGCACGACCCCGACAAGAAGGTGCCGTTCCGCATCGTGCACGAGGATACCCAGAAGCGCTACCTCACCGGCTCCGACTTCGACACCGAAGGGTTCCAGATCATCGGCGACACGTTCTGGATCGGCGACGAGTTCGGCCCCTACATCCTGAAGGCCGACAAATCAGGCAAGATCCTTGGGCTGTTCGAGACGGTTGCCGACGGCAAGCCGGTGCGCTCGCCCGATCATTGGGCGGTGGCGACACCGGGCGCGCCGGGCGCGACCTACACCAACGTCAACCTCCGCCGCTCCAAGGGCTTTGAGGGCTTTGCCTCGTCCAAGGACGGCAAGTTCCTCTACGGCCTGCTCGAGGGCCCGCTGTGGGACTCCGAGAAGAAGGACTGGGAAAAGGTCGACGGCAAGGAAGCCTCCCGCATCCTCGAGTTCGACGTCACTGCTGAAAAGTTCACCGGCCGCTACTGGCAATACGTGTTCGAGCAGAACGGCAATGCCATCGGCGATTTCAACATGATCGATCCCACAGCCGGCCTCGTCATCGAGCGCGACAATGGCGAAGGCACGGCCGACAAGGCCTGCCCGCAAGGCCAGCGCGGCGACAACTGCTTCCCCGATCTCGCCAAGTTCAAGCGCGTCTACAAGATCGAGCTCTCGGACGCCAATGTCGGCAAGCCCGTGCGCAAGATCGGCTATATCGACCTCATGAAGATCCGGGATCCCGACAAGAAGGCGAAGAAGCCGCTCAACGACGGCGTCTACACTTTCCCGTTCTTCACCATCGAGAACGTCGATCGCGTCGACGACACCCACATCATCGTCGGCAACGACAACAACCTGCCGTTCTCGTCCAGCCGCGATCCCAACAAGGCCGACGACGACGAGTTCATGCTGCTCGAGGTCGCGGATTTCCTGAAGGCGAAGTAAGGCCCTTCTCTCTCAACACGGTCATGGCCCGGCTTGACCGGGCGATCCAGTACTCCGTGACAGGAGTACTTGAATCGAGAGGCCGCGGAGTACTGGATGCCCCGCCCCCGTGCGCAATTGCGCACCAGGCGGGGCATGAC
>NZ_JBFUES010000195.1:0-9433 GCF_056403875.1 Bradyrhizobium sp. P2_E8 | reverse complement strand
AACGGGGATACGCCGGTCAGCCAGTATTCATGCGTGAGCAGGTACAGGCCGACCAGCTTGAGCGGAAACAGCGGAATGATCGGCACCGCGAACACGATCAGCGTCATGGCCGGTGGCAGCGCATCGACACGCTCCGTCAGCCATTGCTTGAAGCGCGCGAGCGGAATCGCTGCGACAACCCGCGCGACGATCGGTTCGAGGTGGTCCCACAGCCAAGCTTCGATCAGAAAGATGATCGCCAGCAGGACCCAGACCGGTTGAAGAAGGCGGCGCAGCATGTGTTGTCCCGCCCGAACAGACTCGGGGCGTGGCCTACATATGGATGGCCCGCTTGCCGACTGCAAGCGCGGCTTCCTTGATGGCCTCCGAGCGGGTCGGATGCGCGTGGCAGGTGCGTGCGAGATCCTCCGCACTGCCGCCAAACTCCATGAGAACGCACGCTTCATGGATCATTTCCCCGGCTTCGCGGCCGATAATGTGCACGCCGAGCACGCGATCGGTCTTCGCATCTGCGAGAATCTTCACAAAGCCATCGGTGGTCTGGTTGACCTTGGAGCGGCCGTTGGCGGTAAAGGGAAACTTCCCGACGGTATAAGTCACGCCCGCCTGCTTCAGTTCCTCCTCGGTCTTGCCGACGGCGGAGACTTCCGGCGTGGTATACACGACGCCTGGGATAACGTCGTAGTTCACGTGGCCGGCCTGCCCTGCGATGATCTCCGCAACCGCAACGCCTTCATCTTCGGCCTTGTGCGCGAGCATGGGGCCCGCGACGACGTCGCCGATCGCGTAGACGCCCTTGAGGCTGGTGGCGAAGTGCGGATCGATCTGCACGCGGCCGCGATTGTCGAGCGCAACGCCGGCCTCCTTCAGGCCAAGGCCATCGGTGTAGGGCACGCGGCCGATGCAGACGAGCACGACGTCGGCTTCCAGCGTCTCCGCAGCGCCGCCGGCCGCGGGCTCGATCGTCGCCTTCAGCGTCTTGCCTGATGTGTCGACCGCAGTGACCTTGGCACCGAGCTTGAATGCAAAGCCCTGCTTTTCGAGCATGCGCTGGAATTGCTTGGCGATCTCGCCGTCCATGCCGGGCAGGATACGATCCAGGAATTCGACGACGACGACTTCGGCGCCGAGCCGCTTCCACACCGAGCCGAGTTCGAGGCCGATCACGCCGGCACCGACGATCAGCAGCTTGCCCGGGACCTTGTCCAGCGACAGCGCGYCGGTCGAGGACACGATGCGCCTCTCGTCGATCTCGATGCCCTTGAGACGCGCGATGTCCGAGCCGGTGGCGATCACGATGTTCTTGGTCTCGATCACCTGCGACTTGCCGTCGGCGGAGACTTCGACCTTGCCGGTGCCCAGGATCTTGCCGGTGCCCTTGAGCACGTCGATCTTGTTCTTCTTCATCAGGAACTCGACGCCCTTGACGTTGCCGTCGATGCCCTGCTGCTTGAAGTTCATCATCGCGGGAAGCTCGAGCTTCGGCGTGGAGACGGACACGCCCATCTTGGCGAAGGAATGCGCGGCCTCCTCGAACATTTCGGAGGCGTGCAGCAGCGCCTTCGAGGGCATGCAGCCGACATTGAGGCAGGTGCCGCCGAGGGTTGCGTTCTTTTCGACCACGGCGACTTTCATGCCGAGCTGGCTGGCGCGCACCGCGCAGACATAACCGCCCGGTCCGGTGCCGATGACGACGAGATCGTAGGTAGCCATGAGAGAAAGTCCCGTGAGTTTAGCGTGGAAAGATGCGTCAGCGTCCGCCGGACACATCGAGAATGGCCGAGGTGACGTAGGAGGCATCGTCCGACATCAGCCAGACGATGGCGTTGGCGATTTCCTCGGCGGTGCCGACGCGCTTCATCGGCACCATATGGGCCAGGCGATGCGCGCGGTCGGGCTCGCCGCCGGCAGCGTGGATTTCGGTGTCGATCAGGCCGGGCCGGATCGCGGCAACGCGAATGCCTTCGCCCGCAACCTCATAGCCGAGGCCGACGGTGAAGGAATCGATCGCGCCCTTGGACGCGGCATAATCGACATAGGTGTTGGGTGCGCCGAGGCGGGCTGCGACCGACGACAGATTGACGATGACGCCGCCCTTGCCGCCATGCTTGGTCGACATCCGCTTCACCGCCTCGCGCGCGCAGAGGATGGAGCCGGTGACGTTGACCGCCATCACGCGCTGGATGCGCTCGGCCGTCATCTCGTCGACGCGTACGCCGCTCTTGCCGACGATGCCGCCATTGTTGACGAGGGCGCCGAGCGTGCCGAACTTGTCCGCCTGCTTGAACAGTTCGATGATGTCGCTTTCCTCGGCGACATCGCATTTCACCGCGATGGCCTTGCCGTTGCTGGCCGCGATCTGCGCGACGACTTCGTCGGCAGCCTGCTTGTTGCTGGCGTAGCCGACGACGACACGGAAGCCGCGTGCGGCCGCCGCGATCGCAGTCGCCCGCCCGATGCCGCGGCTGCCGCCGGTGATGACAACGACTTTATCCGTCACGCGCCCCTCCATGGTTCGACACGCGCCGTCGCGCGAGAGGGCGACGGCGCTCGCAGAGCATCAGCGATCAGAGATCGAGCACCAGCCGCGCCGGATCTTCCAGGCTCTCCTTGACGCGAACCAGRAAGGTGACGGCTTCCTTGCCGTCGATGACGCGGTGATCGTAGGACAGCGCCAGATACATCATCGGGCGGACCTCGATCTTGCCGCCGACGACCATCGGCCGCTCCTGGATCTTGTGCATGCCGAGGATGCCGGACTGCGGCGCGTTCAGGATCGGCGTCGACATCAGCGAGCCGTAGATGCCGCCATTGGTGATGGTGAAGGTGCCGCCCTGCATCTCGTCGATCTTGAGCTGGCCGTCACGGGCGCGGCGGCCGAAATCGGCGATGCCCTTCTCGATGTCGGCGATCGACTTGTGGTCGCAGTCGCGCACCACGGGCACGACGAGGCCCTTGTCGGTGCCGACGGCGACGCCGATGTGATAGTAGTTCTTGTAGATCAGGTCGGTGCCGTCGATCTCGGCGTTGACCGCCGGGATGTCCTTCAGGGCCTGCACGACCGCCTTGGTGAAGAAGCCCATGAAGCCGAGCTTCGAGCCATGCTTCTTCTCGAACGCGTCCTTGTAGTGCGCGCGCAGCGCCATGACGTTGGTCATGTCGACCTCGTTGAAGGTCGTCAGCATGGCCGCGGTGTTCTGCACGTCCTTCAGACGACGCGCGATGGTCTGGCGCAGCCGGGTCATCTTGACGCGCTCTTCGCGGGCGGCGTCATCGGCCGGCGACGGCGCGCGCACCTGGACGGCGGCGGCGGGCTGGTTGACCGGGGTCGGCGCGGAGGCGGCGCGCTCGATCGCGGCAAGCATGTCGCCCTTGGTGACGCGGCCGTCCTTGCCGGAGCCGGGAACGGTCGAAGCGTCGATGCCGGTCTCGGCCGAGAGCTTGCGCACCGACGGGGCGAGCGGCGCGTCGGCCGGCGGTGCCTTCGCGGCCGGAGCCGATGCGGCAGCAGCCGCGGCGGCGGGAGCGGCAGCGGGCTTGGCGGGAGCAGCGGCCGGCTTGGCCGCGCCAGCGGCGCCTTCGGTGATCTGGCCGAGCAGCGCGCCGACAGCAACGGTCGCGCCGTCAGCGGCAATGATCTCGCTCAGCGTGCCGGCGGACGGCGCCGGGACTTCGATGGTGACCTTGTCGGTCTCGAGCTCCACCAAGGGCTCATCGACGGCGACGGGGTCGCCGGCCTTCTTGAACCAGCGGCCGATGGTGGCCTCGGTGACGGATTCGCCGAGCGTCGGCACACGAATTTCAGTCATGGTCTTTTCCTTAAGGGATCGCCGGTGCGGTCTTAAATTTCATATGTCATCGCCCGCCTGGTGCGCAGTTGCGCACGGGGGCGGGCAATCCAGTACGCCGAGACGTTGGTGATGAGCACGAACGCCGCAGAGTACTGGATGCCCCGCCTTCGCGGGGCATGACTCAGTCCAAAGTTGCTTAGCTCAGTGCTTCGTCCAGGAACGCCTTCAGCTGAGCCTGATGCTTGGACATCAGACCCGTGGCGGTCGCGGCGGAAGCGGCGCGGCCGACATAACGCGGACGCCGGCTCACACCGTTCACCTGGTTCAGCACCCATTCCAGATAGGGCTCGATGAAGTGCCAGGCACCCATGTTGCGGGGCTCTTCCTGGCACCACACCATTTCGGCCTTCTTGAAGCGCGACAGCTCGGCCACCAGCGCCTTCAGCGGCACCGGATAGAGCTGCTCGACGCGCATCAGGTAGATGTCGTCGATGCCGCGCTTCTCGCGCTCTTCGTAGAGGTCGTAATAGACCTTGCCGGAGCAGAGCACGATGCGGCGGACCTTCTCGTCGGGGACGAGCTTGATCGCCTCGTTCGGCAGCATCTGGGCGTCATCGTACAGGATGCGGTGGAAGGTCGTTCCCTTGGCGAGCTCTTCGAGACGCGACACCGCCCGCTTGTGACGCAGCAGCGATTTCGGCGTCATCAGGATCAGCGGCTTGCGGATCTCGCGATGCAGCTGCCGGCGCAGCACGTGGAAGTAGTTGGCCGGCGTGGTCGGATAGACCACCTGCATGTTGTCTTCGGCGGACATCTGGAGATAACGCTCGAGACGCGCCGAGGAGTGCTCCGGTCCCTGGCCCTCATAGCCATGCGGCAGGAGGCAGACGAGACCGGACATGCGCAGCCATTTGCGCTCGCCCGAGGAGATGAACTGGTCGAACACGACCTGCGCGCCGTTGGCGAAGTCGCCGAACTGGGCTTCCCACAGCGTCAGCGTGTTCGGCTCGGCGAGCGAGTAGCCGTATTCGAAGCCGAGCACCGCTTCTTCCGACAGCAGCGAGTTGATGACCTCGTAATGGCCCTGCTCGTGGCCGAGATGGTTGAACGGCGTGTAACGGCTCTCGTCCTCCTGGTCGATCAGGACCGAGTGACGCTGCGAGAAGGTGCCGCGCTCGGAATCCTGTCCGGACAGGCGGACATGGTGGTTCTCGTTGAGCAGCGAGCAGAACGCCAGTGCCTCGCCGGTCGCCCAGTCGATGCCCACGCCGGTGTCGATCGCCTTGGCGCGGTTGTCGAGGAAACGCTGGATGGTGCGGTGGACGCGAAAGCCGTCCGGCACCTTGGTGATCTTGCGGCCGATATCCTTCAGCGCGGTGATGTCGACGCCGGTGACGCCGCGCCGCGCATCCTCTTCCTGGTCGGCGATCTTGAAGCCGGCCCACTTGCCGTCGAGCCAGTCGGCCTTGTTCGGCTTGTAGGAAGTGCCGGCCTCGAACTCGGCATCGAGCCGCGAGCGCCAGTCGGCCTTCAGCTTGTCGACCTCGCCCTCGGTGACCACGCCCTCGGCGATCAGGCGCTTGGCATAGAGCGACAGCGTCGACGGATGGGCCGCGATCCGCTTGTACATGACCGGCTGGGTGAACGCCGGCTCATCGCCCTCGTTGTGGCCGTAGCGGCGATAGCACCACATGTCGATGACGACCGGCTTGTGGAACTTCTGCCGGAATTCGGTCGCGACCTTGGCTGCGAACACCACCGCTTCCGGATCGTCGCCATTCACATGGAAGATCGGCGCGTCGATCATCTTCGCCACATCCGACGGATAGGGCGACGAGCGCGAGTAACGCGGATAGGTGGTGAAGCCGATCTGGTTGTTGACGATGAAGTGGACGGAGCCGCCGGTGCGGTAGCCCTTCAGGTCGGAAAGCCCGAAGCACTCCGCGACCACGCCCTGGCCGGCGAACGCCGCGTCGCCGTGCATCAAAAGCGGCATCACCGAGATGCGCTGGTCCGGCGGATCGCCGTGCTGGTCCTGCTTGGCGCGGACCTTGCCGAGCACCACGGGATCGACGATCTCGAGATGCGAGGGGTTCGCGGTCAGCGACAGATGGATGCGGTTGCCGTCGAACTCGCGGTCCGAGGACGCGCCGAGGTGATACTTGACGTCGCCCGAGCCTTCGACCGCATCAGGGTTGGCCGAGCCGCCCTTGAATTCGTGGAACAGGGCGCGGTGCGCCTTGCCCATCACCTGCGTCAGCACGTTGAGGCGGCCGCGATGCGGCATGCCGAGCACGACTTCCTTCACGCCGAGATTGCCGCCGCGCTTGATGATCTGCTCCAGCGCGGGGATCAGCGACTCGCCGCCGTCGAGGCCGAAACGCTTGGTGCCGGTGAACTTGGTGTCGCAGAATTTTTCAAAGCCTTCGGCTTCGACCAGCTTCATCAGGATGGCGCGGCGACCTTCGCGGGTGAAGGAGATCTCCTTGTCCGGCCCCTCGATGCGCTCCTGGATCCAGGCCTTCTGCGCAGCATTGCTGATGTGCATGAACTCGACGCCGAGCGTCTGGCAGTAGGTGCGCTCGCAGATCGCGGTGATCTCGCGCAAGTTGGCGTATTCGAGGCCCAGCACGTGATCGAGGAAGATCTTGCGGTCGAAGTCGGCTTCGCTGAAGCCGTAGGTGCGCGGGTCGAGCTCTTCGCGGTTGCGCTGAGCTTCGATGCCGAGCGGATCGAGCTTGGCGTGGAAGTGGCCGCGCATGCGGTAGGAGCGGATCAGCATCAGCGCGCGGACCGAGTCGCGCGTCGCCTGAAGCACGTCGGCGGAGGAGATCTCGGCACCCTTGGCCTGCGCCTTGGCGGCGATCTTGGCGCCGACCGCCTTCTCGACCTCGGCCCAGTTGCCGTCGAGGGCGGAGGTCAGGTCGTCCTGCGGCGTCAGCGGCCAGTTGGCACGCTCCCAGGACGGGCCTTCGGCATTCTTGCGGACGTCGTCCGGCTGGTCCTTCAGGCTCTTGAAGAACTCCTGCCACTCGGCGTCGACCGAGGACGGGTCCTTCTCGTAGCGGGCGTAGATTTCGTCGATGTAGGTGGCGTTGGTGCCCTGCAAAAAGGAGGAGAGGGCAAAGGCTGCGTTCGCGTCTTGGCGAGACATACTTGAGTTCCTGGCGATTTCGGTTCGCGCATAACAAACGGCGCTGGCGCTGGGCTCCCCGGCAGAGGCCCAGCGCGATTGGCACCATTTACCCTATTTGCTGCGAAACTTCGCCCGGAAAAGTACGAAGAAGTGAATTAGCCTTTCAACTTTTCGGCAAGCGTGTGCCCGAGGCGGGCGGGAGACGGCGACACTGTAATCCCAGCCGATTTCATCGCGTCGGTCTTGGAACCGGCGTCGCCCTTGCCGCCCGAAATGATCGCGCCGGCATGGCCCATGCGGCGGCCGGGAGGGGCGGTGACACCGGCGATGAAGCCGACCATCGGCTTCTTGCGACCGCGCTTGGCCTCGTCCTTGAGGAACTGGGCGGCGTCCTCCTCGGCGGAACCGCCGATCTCGCCGATCATGATGATCGATTCGGTCTTGGGGTCGGCGAGCAGCATTTCCAGCACGTCGATGAACTCGGTTCCCTTGACCGGGTCGCCGCCGATGCCGACCGCGGTGGTCTGGCCGAGGCCTTCCTGCGAGGTCTGGAACACGGCTTCATAGGTCAGCGTGCCGGAGCGGGAGACGATGCCGACGCTGCCGGTCTTGAAGATGTTGGCCGGCATGATGCCGATCTTGCATTCGCCGGCGGTCATGACGCCCGGGCAGTTCGGCCCGATCAGGCGCGACTTGGAACCGGCCAGCGAGCGCTTCACGCGGACCATGTCGATCACAGGAATGCCTTCGGTGATGCAGACGATCAGCGGGATCTCGGCGTCGATGGCTTCGCAGATCGCGTCCGCCGCGCCCGGCGGCGGCACGTAGATCACCGACGCATCGGCACCGGTCTTCTCACGCGCCTCGCGCACCGTGTCGAACACCGGCAGGCCCAGATGCGTCGCGCCGCCTTTGCCCGGCGAGGTGCCGCCGACCATCTTGGTGCCGTAGGCAAGCGCGGCCTCCGAGTGGAAGGTGCCGTTCTTGCCGGTGAAGCCCTGGCAGATGACCTTGGTGTTCTTGTCGATCAGGATGGACATGAGGTCTGCTTTCGCGAAACTAACGAGTGAGAGGTCAGTGGATGCGGCGGTAGACGCCGGTGAGCACGTCAGCCCAGCCTTCCGCGTCCGGCGAGAACTGGATCTTCAACGAGTAGGAATTGTCGTCGATGATCTCGTAGACGTGGCGCGCATTGCCGCGGAGCGAGCCGCGCACCAGCGTCAGGGTCTTGCCGACCCACCCGCCGGAGGCGGGCGAGGGCGGCGTGTATCCGAGCGAGTCGTACCAGAACAATTTGTAGGTCCGGTCCTCGCGGTCGTAGGTGAAGAGGCCGTGGGTGGCGAAGATCTGCTTGCCGTCGCGCATCTGGATTGCGTCCTGGATCAGGTAGAACCCGTTCAGGTCCATGCGCGCGACGACGTGCGAGGTGGCCGGCCCGCCCGCCGTCCAGCGCGACGGGAAGACCACCTCTTCGCCATCCCATTCGCCGGCGAACGCGGCGAGGCGCGTGTGCTCTGCGAGCGGAGATGATGCGGCGAGATGGTCTTGGGCCATGGCCTTAGCCTCCCTTGACGGCCTTCACGATCTTCTGCGCGGCGTCGTCGAGATTGTCGGCCGGCACCACGTTCAGACCGGATTCACGGATGATCTTCTTGCCCAGCTCGACATTGGTGCCTTCGAGGCGAACCACCAGCGGCACGCTGAGGCCGACCTCGCGCACGGCGGCCGTGACGCCTTCGGCGATCACGTCGCACTTCATGATGCCGCCGAAGATGTTGACCAGGATGCCCTTCACGTTGGGATCGGCGGTGATGATCTTGAAGGCGGCCGCGACCTTCTCCTTGCTGGCGCTGCCGCCGACGTCGAGGAAGTTCGCCGGCGCCATGCCGTAGAGCTTGATGATGTCCATCGTCGCCATGGCGAGACCGGCGCCGTTGACCATGCAGCCGATGTTGCCATCGAGCGTGACGTAGTTGAGGTCGTACTTGGACGCCTCGATTTCCTTGGCGTCTTCCTCGGTCTCGTCGCGCAGCGCGAGCACTTCAGGATGACGGAACAGTGCGTTGTCGTCGAACGACACCTTGGCGTCGAGCACGCGGAGCTGGCCCTGCTTGGTCACGACCAGCGGGTTGATCTCCAGCATCGACATGTCCTTGGCGACGAACGCCGCGTAGAGCTGCGCGGTGAGCTTCTCGGCCTGCTTGGCGAGATCGCCGGAGAGCTTCAGCGCGTTGGCGACGGTGCGGCCGTGATGGCCCATGATGCCGGTCGCGGGATCGACCGAGAAGGTGACGATCTTCTCCGGCGTGTTGTGCGCGACGTCCTCGATGTTGACGCCGCCTTCGGTCGAGACGACGAAGGAGACGCGCGAGGTCTCGCGGTCGACCAGGAGCGAAAGGTAGAACTCCTTGTCGATGTCGGAGCCGTCCTCGATGTATAGGCGGTTGACCTGCTTGCCGGCGGGGCCGGTCTGGATCGTCACCAGCGTGGCGCCCAGCATCTGCTT
>NZ_JBFUES010000194.1:0-9436 GCF_056403875.1 Bradyrhizobium sp. P2_E8 | reverse complement strand
GGCCAGATGTCATCCCTGCCTCCAAGAGTCCGAAAATGAGTCCGAAAATCGGCCCGAAATCTCAGGCCGCCTTCTTCCGTTTGACCGTTTTCTTCGCCTTCCTGGCCTTTTTCGCCGCCTTCTGGGCTGCGAGGTACGCTTCCACCTTCCTGGAGGAATGGCCGGCTGCGGCCACGGCGGCCTTCAGCCTCGCCGGGGTGATCTTGAATTTCTTCGACCAGTAGCGGACCYCATAGGCCTCGCTGAGCGCGATCCGGCTCTTGTCGGAGGCGCGGTGCTTCTGGAGCTTGATGTAGGCCTCGACCTTCTTGGCGGAGTGGCCGACCTTCTTGACGGCGTATTTCAGCTTGGCCGGCGTCACCTTGAACTTCTTCGACCAATAGGCGACTTCGTATTTCTCGGTGAGCGCAATCAGGGCGCGATCGGCTCCGCCCCGCTTTGCCTTGCTGTCGGCCATGCTTCCCTCCTGCCATGGATGGCGTCCAGTCTAGCATGCAACCGGATTTGGAAGGCAAGGCGCGGGGCACGCGGGAATTGCGCGGCGGGGCCGTTTTGGTTCGGCGCGTCAGGCGGTTGTGCGGCGCGACCTGGCCTCGTGCCGGAGCAGGCTTTCTACTGTGCAKGGGGTTGTTTTCGCGTTTTTTTATTCCTCGCATGTCCGTGATGGAACCTTATGGCGGCTGGTGCGACTTAATCCATAGACACGGGGAGAAACGTGCGAGGCTGTCATGGCAGAGAAGCATACCGCCGATCCGGCAGAGATCATGCGGGCGACCGGTCACCCTGAACTGGAATATGCCGCCGGCTGGACCATCGCTGGTCTCGTCACCATCGGCACCATCGTCGCCGCCTGGGTGTTCGCGATCTAGGCGACTGGAAACTGCAGCTCGAAGGCCGCGCCCTCGTCGGTCGGCTTCAGCCTGATCGAGCCGCCATGGCTCGCCATCACCGCGCGCGCGATTGCCAGCCCCATCCCGGTGCCGCCCTGGTCGCGGCGGGTGGTGAAGAACGCGTCAAAGATCCTGTCGCGGTTCGGCGCCGAGATCGGCTCGCCGTCATTGCTCACCGTCAGAAGCAGGGTCGTCCGCTCGTCCACCGCCTCCAGCCTGATTGACCTCGCCTTGTGCCGCATCGCGTTGTCGGCGAGATGCGACAGCACGATCAGTGCCTTCTCGCCGGACATGCCGATCGTCCGGTCGAGGCTGCCGCTGGCCGAGATTGCGCTTGCCGGAAACCGGCTCCGGAGGTCGGCGATGACGGGCGCAAGCTCGGTGCGCTCGTTCTGCGGCAGGCTTTCGGCGCGGGCGAGCTCGCGCAGCCGCTGCGCCATCGCCTCCAGCCGCTGCGTGTCGGACAGGATGTTGGCGATGAACGTCGTCTGCTCGGCCGGCGTCAGGCTGCCCGACTTGCCTTGAACCGAATCCTGCAGCAGCTCGGCCGCACCCTTGATCGAGGTCAGCGGCGACTTCAGCTCGTGGGTGAGATGGGCCGAGAAGGTCGCGATGTAGTCGGAGCGCCTTGCGAGCTGCTCGGCCATGCCGAGGAAGCTATGCGAGAGCTGGGCGAACTCGCGCGTGCCGTAGTGCCGGAGCGGCCTGAACGCCTCGCGGTCACCACGTCCGATCCGCGCGGCGCGGTCGATCAATTCGCGCATCGGCAGCGTGATGGTGCGCGAGAATACCAGGCCGATCGCGATCGTGCCGAGGATCACGGCGAGCCCGGCCAGCACGAACTTGGCCCGCTCCTGGTAGAGATGGTCGAAGATGTTGCTCGGCGTCCGCGTGGTGTAGATTACCCCCGCAACGCGGTTGTTGACGATGACGGGCATCGCCGAGAACACGTGCACGCCGAGGCCGCGGCTGAAGGAATAGATCGGCGGCGGCGGCTTGTCCGGCACGCGGTTGCGCAAGGTGGCGCGGTACTGCCCGTGCAGCGCATCCGCGACCTCCTCGATATGCGCAAGCGACTGGCCGACCTCCTGGCGCCCGGCGATCACCACGCCTTGAGGATCGAGGATGCGAAAGCCCGCCAGCGTCACCTTCTGGGTCTCGCGGATGATCGGCGTCAGCCTTGCGCCGATCTCGACATAGGCCGGCTGTGCCGGGCGGATTGCTGCCTGCGCATCGGGCCGCCGCCGCAACAAATCGTTGGCGGTGAGGTCAAGCGCGGGCCGGATCGGCGTGACCTGGTCGCCGGGGTCGGGCAGCACGCCCGGCGGCACTTCTGTGCCGAGCGTGAGGCCGCTATCGAGCCGCGCGGTGACCTCCTGCGCATAGATCGTTGCCAGCACGCGGCTTTGCGCGATCAGCTCGGCCTGGGTCTGGCGGATGAGCTGGTTGTCGTAGAGGCGGAAGAAGAACAGGCCGACCAGCGGCAGCACCGCGACGGTTGCCAGCACCGCGAAAATGACGAGCCCGAGCGACGGCCGCCATTTGTCGGGCGCCGCGCTCATGCCTCTTTCTCGCAGCGGCCGAGCTTGAAGCCGACGCCGTGGATGGTCTCGATCACGTTGTCGCAGGCCAGCGCCGCGAGCTTGGCGCGGATGTTGCGGATATGGCTGTCGATGGTGCGATCGGAGACCTGGATGTTGAGCTGATAGGCCGCCCGCATCAGCTGTTCGCGGTTGAATACCGAGGTCGGCCGGGTCAGGAACGCGCGCAGGATGCCGAACTCGATCGCGGTCAGCTTCAGTGGCGTACCGGCGAAGGACGCGACATGCTGCTCGGGATCGATCAGCAGGCCGCCTTGCGCCAGCGCGCTCGGCCCGGCCTTGGCCTCGCCATTGCGCGGGCTCAGGCGGCGCAGAATGACGTTGACCCGCGCCACCAGCTCGCGCGGGCTGAAGGGTTTTGTCACGTAATCGTCGCCACCGATCTCGAGACCCAGGATGCGGTCAATCTCCTCGTCGCGCGCCGACAGGAACAGGATCGGCACGTCGGAGCTCTTGCGTATCTCGCGGCAGACGTCGAGGCCGTCGAACTCGGGCATGCCGATATCGAGCACGATCAGGTCAGGCTTGTCGGCGGCAAAGCGGGCGAGCGCCTCCTTGCCGTCGCGCGCCTCGATCACGTCCATGCCGGCCTTCTTCAGCGCGACGCGGATGACCTCGCGGATGTGGCCTTCGTCGTCGACGATGAGAATGCGATGCGCCAAGGATATCTCCGCTTAACCGGCCGGCTGATTGCCGGGCGGGTTCTTGACCTCGGCATCGAGCCTGCGTTGCAGCCGCCAGCTCCGAAAGCCCCAGCTTCGCCAGGCCAGATCCCGGTGCTGAAGTTCTACAAGCAGGTCGCGGCGCGACACAAGGCAGCTCTCATTGGCGCTGGGCCGCAGCAACATCGCCTTGTCGATTGCGGGCAACGCCTGCGGTCCGAGCGTGAGGAGGTAGTTGATATCGATCTGCACGCCTTTGCCTGACACTTCCCGGCTGTGGGCGACATTGTAGTCGGCAATGAACGCATCGAAGTTCACCAGCGAGGCACTATAGAGCACGATCGTTAACGCGATCAGGTTGGCACTGACGAGCCACCGGTTGGACCGGTCGAGCGCGATCCGGGCGACGATCAGGATCAGCCCGAGCGCCACCAGCCCCATCCAGATGAAGGCCGCGATGCGCCAGTAGGTCAGCATGTAGATGTCGACGTAGAGATCGAGGCGGAGGATGGAGGAGGCGACCAGCAGCACGTTCTGCCCCACCCAGAGATACACCAGCGGACGAATCACGTTCGATTTCTCCGCCGGTCCGCCCGGACGCATCGCCACCAGCACGAAGGCAGCGGCGAGCAGGGCGGTCGCGATCAGCGGATAGGCGCCGCGATGGGCGTAGGCCGCGTAGGTCAGGTTGGCCGGCAGCGCCACATGGCCCCAGAGATAGATGCCGTCGAGGATGGACTGTGCCGCGAACAGCAGGTTGAACAGGATCAGCGAGCGCAGAATCGCCGAGGGTCCCAGGAACTCGGCCGGGACCAGGGGCGGGAGCGGCGGCGGCACCGGGCCATCGTCGACCGTCGTGGTGAGAACCTTCCTGCGCCGCCAGCGCACATGGATGAATGGCCAGACCAGCGCCAGCATCAAAGTCCAGAACAGCACGCGCCAGACGCTGACATATTCGAAGACGACCTTGGGATTGAGCAGGGAGATCCACTGCTCGATCACCGGATTGGCCGCGGCGAACAGCGCGATGAACACCGTGCCGAGCGCCGCCGGTAGCAGCCAGAGCGCGATGCCGCGGGTGAAGGCCGACATGTTGAAGATCTGGAGCGTCTCGAGGAAGAACCTGAAGGGACCGAACAGGACAAAGTTGCGTAGCGCGCGGGCGCGGTCGGCGAGTTCAGTCGTCTCCGGGTTGGTCGCGAGCAGCAGCGCAATCGTCAGCGACGTGACCAGGATCAGGAACGACAGCGTATTGAGCTCCTCGACGGCGGGCATGAGACCGAGCATGAAGATCGTGCCGCCGATCGCCGCGCGCCGAAAATCCAGGACCGCATGGTTGAAGAGCACGGACACGCAAGCCATCGCGACGGCAAAGAGCGTGAGCGAAAGTCCGATCCGCTCGCCATAGAACAGCCAGTCGGCGAGCGCGGCCAGCGCCAGCGCGAGGCCGACCTTGGCCGGAATCGAGGAATACCTGATCGGCTGAATGTCCGCYGCGATCGTCGAAGCCAGGCTCGTCATGTCCGAAGGACCTCTCGTGATGGGTGACATCACGAAGTCTGACCGCTGCTTGTGCAGAAGGCGGGATCATCGTCTGCACGGTTTCAGGAGTCTTTTGCAGTTTTCGTGCAGGCGCGCTTTTGCCTCTCGCGCAGCGCAAATCGCTTTGTTAGGTGCGAAGCATTCATCACCTCTCCCATGTGGCGCATCATGCAATTCCTCCGCCGTATTGGTCTCATTCTGCTCTGGCTGGCCGCGCCCCTCGTCGCATTCGCGGCCGCGAACAAGAACGATCCTTATCTGGTCCCGCTGCGCGGCGCCGGAAACATCGTGCTTGTCGTTGCAAGCATCGCGATTGTCATTTTTCTGCTTCGCAGAGGGCGGTGGCGCACCATGGCCGGCAAGCTTCTCGTCGTAATCTGGTGCCTGCCGCCGCTGTTGATGTCGGCAGCGCATCTAAAGTTCGAGTTGCGCAAGCACGATGTTCTGGGGACCAGTGCCGTCGAGGCGCGCCAGCTCGGGCCTCACTTCATGGTCGGCTATTCCTCTTTTCCCGAGGTCGCGCGTCTTGCCGAGCAAGGCTTGATCGGCGGCGTCTACGTGACCCGGCACAACATCCGCGGCCGGACGGTCGAGACGCTGCGTGCCGAGATCGCGGCGCTCCAGGACAAGCGGCGTGCAGCTAGCCTGCCGCCGCTGGTCGTCGCCGCCGACCAGGAGGGCGGCATCGTCGGGCATCTCGCGCCGCCGCTGACGAAGGTGCCGGCGCTGGCGACGCTCACCGGGCTCGCCCCCGACGACCAGCAGGCCAAAGCCGAAGGGTTTGGCCGTATCCACGGCCGCGAGCTCGCCGGCCTCGGCGTCAACCTCAATCTCGCGCCGGTGCTCGACCTCAAGCCGCCGGGCCGCCGCAATCGTCTCGACTTCCACACGCTGATCGGTCAACGGGCGATTGCGACCGATCCCGTCGTGGTCAGCACAATCGCGAACGCCTATGTGCGCGGGCTGGAAGAGTCCGGCGTCGGCGCCACGCTTAAGCATTTTCCCGGCATCGGGCGCGTGCGCACCGACACGCATCATTTCAGCGCCAATCTCGACACGCCGGTTAGGGAGCTGGAAGCAACCGACTGGTTCCCGTTCCGCGAGGTGCTGTCGCGTTCGCGCAGCGCGCTCATGGTCGGCCATGTCACACTCACCGCCGTCGATCCCGATCGCGCCGCCTCGCATTCGAAGCGCGTCGTCCAAGGCATCATCCGCGACAAGTGGAATTACCAGGGCGTGGTGATGACCGACGACCTCGTGATGGGCGCGATCTACCAGCACGACGTCTGCAAGGCGGTGGTCGAGGCGATCAACGCCGGCGTCGATCTGCTGCTGGTCGCCTATGACGGTGCGCAGTTCTACCGGGTCTTTGCCTGCGCGCTGGACGGATCGCGGCAAGGCAAGCTCGATGTGGCGATGCTGCGTGCGAGCGAGGCGCGGCTGGAAAGGGGCTTTCCGACCGAGCAGGCGCGAGGCCCCTCAGGCCTCGTCCGCGTCGTTGATCGGCACTAGCCCTTCGCGAACTGACGGTAGTCCGGCTCGCGGTGAAACCAGAACTCGTAGCCGGTGACGCCCTTCTGCATGGCGACGTCGTGGATCGGCTGGTTGAGCGGAATGACGGGAACGTCACGCATGCAGAGCGCGATGAAATCCTTCACGGCCTTGTCGTACTCGGCTGCATCCGCGGTGAAGCGTGCCTTGTCGATCAGCGCGTCCATCTCCTTGTTTCGGTAGGAGGAGATGTTGAAGATCGAGTTGTTGCCGTGGAAATTCCAGTAGAAGTAATACTCGGGATAATCGAGCCAGCCGCTGAAGCGGTTGAGCGCGAGCGGCAGCTCCTTCTTGTTCAGCGTCGTGCGCCAGTTCGCGCCGGGGATCTTTTCGATCGACGCCTTGATGCCGATCTTGGCGAGGCTCTCCTGGATCAGGATCGCGGTCGGCTCGCCGACGGTCGCCGTACCGGTGTCGAGCGACAGCGTCGTTTCCAGCCCGGACTCGAAGCCAGCCTCCTTCATCAGGGCCTTGGCCTTGTCGAGATCAGTGACATAGGGAAACGGCTGCGGCCAGACCGGCTTTGAGACATCGGCCGCGCCGCCATACATGGGGACGGCGCGTCCGAAGAAGGCGCTGCTCTGGATCTGCTCGTAAGGCATCGCCCAGGCGATGGCCTGGCGCAGCCTGGCATTGTCGAACGGCGGCTTTGCCGTGTTCAGCGCGACGTACCAGAGCGCGTTCGGGATCGGCACGCCTGATACCTTGACCTTGCCCTCCCGGATGATCTGCTCGAAATCGCGCGGCGCAAAGCCGCTGGAGATATCGGCATCGCCCCGCTCCAGCATGGCGCGCCGGGTGCCTGCGGAGGGAACGTCGCGCGCGATCACGCGCTTGACCTTCGGCAGCGGCCCGCTCTTCCAGTCGTCGAAGCGCGCCAACACGGTCTCGCTGCCGGGCTTCCAGCTCTCGATCCTGTAGGCGCCGCCGCCGGCCTCGTTGGTCTTCAGCCAGGCCAGCGCCCACGGATCTTCAGGCGTTGCGTTCTTCTTCGCGAGCTCGGAGTTGATGATGAACGGCACGACCACCGCGACGTTGAACAGCAGCATCTTGTCCTTGCGGACGTAGTCGATGCGGAAGGTGTGGTCGTCGACCACCACGAACTGCTCGGGCTTTTCCAGCGATCCCGCCGACATCTGGAAGGTCGGAAAGCCGCCGACCTTCACCGCACGGTCGAACGACCATTTGACGTCCCTGGCCGTGACCGGCGTGCCGTCGTGGAATTTCGCGTCCTTCCGCAAGCGGAAGGTGCAGGACATGCCGTCGGCCGCGACCTCCCAGCTCCCGGCGAGTTCAGGCGCGAGCTTCTCGCGATCATAGGACACGGTCCCATCGGGCAGCGTCTTGAAGGCGTAGGTCAGCAGGCGATCGTAACAATTCCAGGACAGGCCGTTCACGGTCTGGTTGGAGCCGACGCCCTGCATGTCCAGCGAGTTCGGCCCCAGCTCCTGCACCACCAGCAGCGTCTCGGCGCGCCCCTGCGCCCGGGCGAAGCGTGGCGCGATCGCCATCATTCCGGCAATGCCGAGGCCACCGAGCACGACGCTGCGGCGGTTCATGTCGGAAGATGATGCGCTCATCGCTGCCTCCTTGAGAAAAAGTTGCGACATAAAGAGGCAAAGCGCGTGCCATCAACCGCGCTTCATGGCGTCGCATCCCGCGTGAATCGCGTTCTTACGGCGTCACCGCTCCGCGTGCGACCGCGCGCGGGGCGGTCAGCTCCTTCCAGGTCGAATTCGCCACATGTACCGGCGAGAAGGCGGGGCGTTCGACGTAGCGGCCATCGCCTGCCTCGGCGCGCAGATCGCCATCCGTCCAGACAATGCTGCCGCGCGACAGCGTCGCCGCCGGTCCGCCGGTGCAGGCAAAGCCCTCGAACACGTTGTAATCGATCCGGCTCATCTGCCGCTTCGCGCTGATGCTCTTCGTCGCCTTGGGGTCCCACACCACGATATCGGCATCCGAGCCGACGGCGACCGCGCCCTTGCGCGGATAGATGTTGAGGATGCGGGCGATGTTTGCCGAGGTCACCGCGACGAACTCTTCCTTGGTCAGCCGCCCCGTGGCGACGCCCGCGGTCCACAGCAGCGCGAGGCGGTCTTCGAGGCCGCCGGTGCCGTTCGGGATCTTCCTGAAATCGCCGAGCCCGAACCGCTTCTGCTCCGTGGTGAAGGCGCAATGGTCGGTCGCGACCACCTGGAGCGAGCCGGCTTGCAGGCCGGCCCACAGACTATCCTGGTGCGACTTGTCGCGGAACGGCGGCGACATCACGCGCTGCGCGGAATGATCCCAGTCCTTGTTCTGGTATTCGCCGGCATCGAGCAGCAGATGCTGGATCAGCGGTTCGCCGTAGACGCGTTTTCCCGCCGCGCGCGCCCGCGCGATCGCCTCATGCGCCTCGCGGCAGCTCGTGTGCACGATATAGACCGGTGTGCCCGTCATGTCCGCGATCATGATGGCGCGGTTGGTGGCTTCGCCCTCGACTTCCGGCGGCCGCGAATAAGCGTGGCCCTCGGGGCCGGTGACGCCGCGCGCGATCAGTGCCTCCTGCATCAGGGCGACGACGTCGCCGTTCTCCGCATGGACAACGGGCATGGCGCCGAGATGGGCGCAGCGCGCGAACGAGTTGTAGAGCTCGTCGTCGTTCACCATCAGCGCGCCCTTGTAGGCCATGAAGTGCTTGAAGGTGTTGATGCCGTAGGTTTTGACCACGGTCTCCATCTCGTCATAGATCTGCTTCGACCACGACGTCACCGCCATGTGGAAGCCGTAGTCGGTCGCCGCCTTCTCGGATTTGTGCCGCCACTCCTGATAGGCCGCGAGCATCGATTGGCCGGGATCGGGCAGGCAGAAATCCACCACCATGGTGGTGCCGCCGGTCAGCGCCGCCTTGGTTCCCGATTCGAAATCGTCGGCGGTGACGGTGCCCATGAACGGCATTTCGAGATGGGTGTGCGGATCGATGCCGCCCGGGATGATGTAGGCGCCGCCGGCGTCGATGATCTCGGCGCCCGTCGGCGCCTCAAGCGATGTCCCGACTGCGACGATGGTCTCGCCGTCGATCAGCACGTCCGCGCGGCGCGAATGATCGTGATTGACGACGGTGCCGCCGCGGATGAGGAGGGGCATGGGAGACTCCAGGGGAGAGGTGAGGGACGGCCCGAAGGCTAAGCGCACCACTCGCGATGCG
>NZ_JBFUES010000193.1:0-9443 GCF_056403875.1 Bradyrhizobium sp. P2_E8 | reverse complement strand
ACGGCGGTGGGGGCGTCGTTGGACATCGCTCTTGGTCCTCTCGTTGCAGTGGTCACCTGCAACAGACGGCAAAGCGCATGTTAAAGAAACGGCCCGAATTAACATATCTGGCGAAGCGGGCTCAGCGCAGATGGCTCAGGCTCTTCATGAGATCGGCGACGGGCCATCCCTGAAGCTCGAATATGGTTTTGTGGTAGAAATCCCGGACGTCCTGCGAATATTTGCCGCTGGATATGTTGTTTCGAAAACCCCTGATCTTTTTTTTGTCGAGCCCGGACGCATGGGCCACGGCAGCCAGAGCGCCATCAAGGTTGTGCGCGCGACGCTTCTCAAGGCTTGTCACGGCCGCCGCCGCGAACGCCAAGCGCATGGAAGCGTTTACGTGCATCGCGTTCAGGGCGAGGCTACCGACTTCCCGCTGCGCCTGATCGGATAGCTCGCCAAGCACCACCATCGGCGAGACGAGCAGGCTGGTGTCGATGCCGATCTCTCGGCAATATTTGATGAAGATGTTCAACGGCGCCGTTCTCCACCCGGGGGTTTTATCGTGGTAGAGGTTGCGGGCCTTGCCTAGCTCTTCGATCAGCCGGGCATGCGCGGAAACAAGCTTTGCGGTGATTTCATTCAAGCCCTCTCCGCTACGCCGGCTTGGCGGCTGTTTGCGCGTGTGACGCAGCATTGTGCTTGTCCGGGTTTTCTTCGGCGTGGCGGATCGGCAAATCAGCCCTGCCACGGGGTGATAGCCGTGGCGGGGTTTTCCTTGTCAGGTTGTCGGGGTCGGGCGCGCGGGGCAAATCACGAATTCAGCCGCGCCGTCTTTCGCTTCTCGATGATCTCCTCGACGCGATCAACTTCGCTGCGCAGTTCACTGATGAGCTGCGGCCAACGATCTTGCGGTATTTCGGGAAACCATTCGAGAACGAGCGCACGCACGCGCATCAAGCAGCTCTGCACCGGGTCGAATTTTGACGGATGCGACGGCAGGCATCCAGCAGCGTCTTGCTGGAGGTTTTCGCTGGCCAAGCGGGAGATCGCAAGCCGCTGCTTCGCTGACAACTCGGCCGCATCGGCTGCGGCCTTGACGGCCGGCGAGACCTTCGCAGGCCGCTCGGCGGCGCAGGCGCTGACAGCCTCCCCGGCCTTGGCCCGCTGGATGAGCGCGCTCTGTTGCTCCACCGGCAGCTTGGCGAGCGCATCGATCTCTGCGCCCGTGTCGAGCGACGTGCCGACGACGTCGGCCAGCGCCTTGACCTTCTTGCCCCGCGTGGTGTTGCGCGCGATGGTGCTGCGGCTCTTGCCGGTCCTCTTGGCGGAGTCCGAAACAAAGCTCTCATCTTGAGACCTTTGTTTTCCAGCACCACCGCCCTTGCCTTTCTTCGGAGGCGCACCACCGTGCATCGCCGTCGGGTGCAGCTTCTCATAAAGTTCCTTCCGCCGCGAGAAGTGCATCGCTGTCTCAGCTGGCGACAGCTCGGCACGGATCAGATTCTCGTCGATCTCGGCAAGCTCGGCCTGATCGTCGCTGATGCCTTCGAGAAGCGTGGAGCGGATCGTCTTCCACTTGAGTTGCTTCGCAGCCTCATAGCGGTGCCGACCAGCGATGAGCCAATAGCCACCACCCGGGCGCTGTCGCACCACGATGGCCTGCAACTGCCCCTGTTCCCTCATGCTCTCGGCGATTGCATTAACGTTGTCGAGTCGGAGCATTCGGTGGCGATCAGCCGGGACGGCAATGCCGACCAGTGTGATGTCGATGGTACTGCCGTATTTCAGCCTGTCAGTCATCGTGTCGCTCTCCCTGCCGGAGGCGCGGCGGCGGGCGCGGACTTGGCCTTGCCGACCTTGCGGGCACCGACGACCAGCCGGGGCAGCGAGGCTTGGTATGCGTCGAGGCTGTCTGCATCGACCAAGGTCTGGCCGCCTTGCACATAGGCGATGAGCTTGCCCGCGCGGATCAGATCGTAGAATTTGGTGCGGCCGAAACTGCCCCTGCGCAGCGCGGCTTTGATGGGGATCAGGTTACGCTTCACGACTTCCGACATGTGCGAACTCGCTGTTGAGCAATGCCCCCAGCGAAATGGTCTCACAGTTTTCGGGATTGTCACGTCGCGTGCGCAATTGGCCGTTCGTCGTCGGGGTTTTCCCCAACTGAAGACGACTGGATGGCTGCACGCTGTTGGGTGGGTGCGCTCATCGGCACAGCGGCGAGTCCGGAACAAGCCGAAGCTTGGCCGCGCCGGGGCTACGGCTCATCGCCGCCGCGCGCTTGGGGATAGCTCAGGTGCGCAACGCGCGGAATCGGTTCGTGAGTTGACGGTTGCCTGAATCCCCGATGGGAATGTCCGCGTGCGTGTTGCGTGCGTGAGTGCGGTCATGAGCAGAGAGGAAACGGACGATGGCGGACCGGATAAATCCGGACCTCGACGCATGCTGAACGAAAAGCAGGTCTTGGAAATCATCCCGGTCGGCCGCACCACGCTTTATCGGATGGAAAAAGCAGGCCGGTTTCCCAGGGCGACCTACATAAGCCCAAACCGCCGGGTCTGGTTCGAGGACGAGATCATCTCTTGGCAGAACGCGGTTGACGAATTCAATCCGAACCGCGGCCGGGGCAAAGGGCGCCGCCATCGGGTGCCGCCGGCCGCCACCTAGCTGAATTCGGTGGAGCCCGAATTCACAAGGCGTGAACTCCGCTTTCGAGCGGTAATCGAACGTACTCCGTCTTTGCTCCATTTTTGGAACTCCCGATGGGATACCTGCCCCGTCCGCATGGTGGTTTTCCGCATGCCATGCGCAAAACATGGCAATTTGACATGGATCAAGACGTAGACGCCGGAAAGGTCGAGCGTGCGACGTTGTCCTCTCATGTGCTAGGACATCATCGGCAGCCATAGGCAGCCATATGCTTACAAGCAAACTCAGTCGGATCACTGCTCTCGCAGGCGGACTCGCGGCGGCCCTACTCTGCAGCACCACTCCTGGGCACGCGATTAATGGGCCCAGTTTCGACTGCAGTCACGGCGTAAACAGCGTTCTGGCAACAATACTATGCAAGAGTTCAGACGCGGCCAGAGCGGACTGGGACCTGAGTTCGGCATCCTGGGCTAATTCGCAGGACGATAGTGAGCAGAACGTATTCAACCAATCCATGAGAGAGCGCTGCGGACTCTCTCTCCAAGGTGTGGAACAGGTGCGAATCTACGGGCTTCCAGTACCCGTACCAGTACCGGTGTCCCAACCGATCACCGAAGCTCACGTCAGATGCGTCATTAACGCATTTAACAATCGCACCGCAATGTTGCGCGCCAGACTCACAGGTGACGCCCTCATCGAATCCCAGCTTACTCCAGAGGCACACATTGCAATTCAACAGGCACTATTGGGAAAAGGATTATTAAACAGCCGGGTACAGAAATTCGGCACGAAGCCAGATGGGCAATTCGGACCAAACACCCGTGCAGCGATACAGGAGTATCAACGGGGTGTCGGTGCAAAGCCTACCGGCTTCCTCTCTGACCAACAGCGACTAGCTCTATTAGAGACCCCCGATGAGGTCGAAGCTCGTGCAGCGCGCGCCGCAGCAGAAGCCCAGGCTAGGCGGCAGGCATCCCTCGATGCATGGAAGCAGACTGAAGAGCGGGCTAAGCGCGACGAAGAAAGGGCTAGGCAGGCTGCCCTCGACGCGAAGAAACAGGCTGAAGAGCAGGCCAAGCGCTACGAGGAAAAACGGTTAGAGGAAGAGGCAGCAAAGGCAGCGGAGTGGCGTCAACAAATTGAAGAGGCCCAGAAGAAGGGTCCAGATTACGCAGCCAAAGCTTCCGATATGAAGTGGACCTTAAATCAGCAGGCAAATCCTATGACCGAGGAAATCGACTACAACGCCTCGTCCATACAGACGAATGGTTCGGGTGCGGCCGCATCGGTCGATGGCTTCTGCAGAAACGACCAAGTTCTCTTCCAAGCAACCCTGGAGAATGCAACCGATCCGAAACTACCGCTCGGATTTATAACTTCGCCCCACGGGGGTGGCATCGTTGGTAAAAAGCGTCTCAATGACGGTGCGGTGATGCCAACCGAGTTTCCCGTCGATAAGTGGAGAAACCGCATAACCCTATCGACCCTCGCTTTCAGTCATGATGCCGCAGAGGCAGCGGAGACCACATGGCGAATTTTGGCCGAAATTGAAACTTCGCGCGGTACGTTGTACGTTAAAATTCCGACGTTCAACGTCAGTATTCAGAAGCTGATCTCGAGTTGTCAGCAGCTCTACGAACGCGAGAAGGAGCGGGGCGGACGGCTCGACGCCCCAGCGTCTAGACCGTAGCGGCGACTGTTCGCTTCCACGGAATGAACGGTCTAGGGCCTATTGGGGCCTGACACGAAAGGGGGGCCCTTTTCCTTGTCAGGGGATATCGCCGAAGCCATTGGCTTCTCTACGTTTTATCCGTTCTTCGGATCGCAAAAAAAGGCCTTGCAGCAAGGACCACACGGTTTTGCCGTACGCACGGCCCGCCATTTCGCCGCGGTTTTCCCRGCCCTGTCGACGGAGCCGGAAACCTGCTGGCGAGACGAACCTGWCAGCGCCGTTCGTCCGCACGAAGCCTTGGGGCTCACGGAGAGCAATCCGCCCTGCCCCACGCCTCTCGCGCCCGACGCTGCCGCGTCCACCGCAAGCCCGGCTCGCGAAAATGACGACCACATGATCGCCCCTCAAGGATGAGCCGGGATGGCTGACACATACGACAAAACCGAATWTCGGTAAAGCGGAATATTTTTGCACCGGCCGATTGACAGCTTCGCGGGTGTTTTGCCCGTCGGGTCACGCGATGCCGTAGGGTGGGTTAGCCGCAGGCGTAACCCACCAAGTCTCTTCCCGCGGTGACAGAAGAGGTGGGTTACGCTGCGCTAACCCACCCTACGATGCCACGATGCCTTACGCGTCCTCCACGCCCGCCTCGTCCGGCGTGAAATCGTAGACCGACGAGCAGAACTCGCAGGTGACGACGACCTTGTCGTCCTTGACCATCGCGGCGCGATCGTCCGGCGAAAAGCTCTTCAACATGGACGCGACCGCGTCGCGCGAGCAGGAGCATTGCGCTTTCAGGACCAGCGGCTTGAACACGCGCACGCCACGCTCGTGGAAGAGGCGGTAGAGCAGCCGCTCGCCGGACAGCTCCGGATCGATCAGCTCGACGTCCTCGACGGTCTCGATCAGCGAACGCGCCTCGACCCAGGCGTCGTCTTCCGCGACGCTGTGCACTTCGACGCCTTCGGGCGCATCGCCGGGATGCAAATCCGCCTGCCGCGCGCGCTCCGGCGCCTTCGGCAAAAACTGCATCAGCATGCCGCCGGCACGCCAGCGATGCTTGCCGCCGTCGTTCGAGCGCCACTCCTCGCCGACCGCAAGACGCACGCGCGTCGGGATCTGCTCGGAACGCAGGAAATATTCGTGGGCGGCGTCTTCGAGGCTGCCGCCGTCGAGCGCGACCAGACCCTGGTAGCGGCTCATGTCGGGGCCCTGGTCGATGGTCATGGCGAGATGGCCGCGGCCGAGCAGCGTGCCGGAATCCCTGATCTCACCGAGGCGCGCGGCGTCGAAGCGGGCATAGGCACGAAGTTGATCCGGCGCCTTGTAATCCACCACCAGGAACGACACCGGACCATCGGTCTGGGCCTGGAGGATGAAGCGGCCCTCGAATTTCAGCGCCGTTCCGAGCAGCGTCGCCAGCACGATGGCCTCGCCGAGCAGCTTGCCCACGGGCGCGGGATAATCGTGCTTGGTCAGGATGTCGTCGAGCGCCGGACCGAGCCGCACCAGCCGGCCGCGCACGTCGAGCGCGTCGACCTCGTAGGGCAGCACGGCATCGTCGATCGGAACTGCTGATGGTGCGCGAACCGGGCCTTCAGGCCCGGTTTTCATGTCAGGGGATTGGGAAACCATGGCCGTCTATCTGGGGTCGGTGGGTGGGAAATGGAAGGGGGGCGTGAAGCAGCGTGCTCCGGATGCAGTTATGATTGCACACGATTTTGCAAATTCGGTGTCGTCCCGGCGAAGGCCGGGACCCATAACCACAGGGCGTGGTTATGCGAAGATTCGCCGTTCGGTACGCCTACTTTCCGCAACCGAGCGATCACGCGGTATGGGTCCCGGCCTTCGCCGGGACGACGGATAGTTCGCCCTTACTTCACCGCGTCGAAGCACCAGGCCAGAATGCCCTTCTGCGCGTGCAGGCGGTTTTCGGCCTCGTCGAACACGACCGATTGCGGGCCGTCGATCACCTCGTCGGTGACCTCCTCGCCGCGATGGGCGGGCAGGCAGTGCATGAACAGCGCGTCGGGCTTGGCCAGCGACATCAGCTTGGCATTGACCTGGTAGGGCTTGAGCACGTTGTGGCGGTGCTCGCCCTCCTTGTCGCCCATCGACACCCAGGTGTCGGTGACGACGCAATCGGCGCCGCGCACGGCGGCTTCCGGATCGGTGCCGAGCATGATCGGCGCGCCTGACGTCTTGATCCAGTCGCGCATCGCCTTCTTCGGCGCGAGCTCCGGAGGCGTTGCGACGTTGAGCTGAAACTTGAAGCGCTCGGCGGCATGCGCCCAGGACGCCAGCACGTTGTTGTCGTCGCCGGTCCAGGCCACCGTCCGGCCCTCGATCGGGCCACGGTGCTCCTGATAGGTCAGGAGGTCGGCCATCACCTGGCAGGGATGCGAGCGCCGGGTCAGGCCGTTGATGACCGGCACGGTCGCGTTGGCCGCGAGCTCCAGCAGCGCGTCGTGGTTGAGGATGCGGATCATGATGGCGTCGACATAGCGCGACAGCACGCGCGCGGTGTCGGCGATGGTCTCGCCGCGGCCGAGCTGCATCTCGGCGCCGGTGAGCATGATGGGCTCGCCGCCGAGCTGGCGCATGGCGACGTCGAACGACACCCGTGTACGGGTCGAGGGGCGCTCGAAGATCATCGCCAGCGTCTTGCCTTCGAGCGGCCTCACCGGCTGATGCGCCTTCTGCTTCGCCTTCATGGCGGAGGAGGCGTCGAGCATGCTCTTGAGCTCCGACAGCGGGAGCTCGTTGATATCGAGGAAGTGCTTCGGCGACTTGCTCATCAGCTTGCCGCCCGCTTGGTCTGACTGGACGAGATCGCGGCGCAGGCGCGCTCGAGCCGCCCGACGCTGTCCTCGATCTCGGCTTCGGTGACGATCAGGGGCGGCAGGAAACGCACGACATTGTCGCCGGCGCCGACCGTGAGCAGTTTTTCATTGCGCAGCGCCGCGCCGAGATCGCCTGATGGCACCACGGCCTTGATGCCGATCAGAAGGCCTTCGCCGCGCACTTCGCTGACGATGTCGGGATAACGATCGATCACGGAGGCGAGCTTCTGCTTGAGCAGCAGCGACATCTTCTGCACGTGGTCGAAGAAGCCGGGCTTGAGCATGACGTCGAGCACGGCGTTCGCAGCCGAGATCGCCAGAGGATTGCCGCCGAAGGTCGAGCCGTGCGAGCCGGGACCCATGCCGGCCGCCGCACCCGCGGTCGCCAGGATCGCGCCGATCGGAAAGCCGCCGCCGAGCGCCTTGGCCAGCGACATCACGTCAGGCGTGACGCCGGTGCGCCGATGCGCGAACAGATCGCCGGTGCGGCCCATGCCGGTCTGCACCTCGTCGAAGGCGAGCAGCAAGCCCATCTCATCGCAGAGCTGGCGCAGCGCCTTGAGAAAACCCGGCGTCGCCGATCGTACGCCGCCCTCGCCCTGGATCGGCTCGATCAGGATGCCGGCGGTCTGCGGACCGATCGCCTTCTTGACGGCCTCGATGTCGCCATGCGGCACCTGATCGAAGCCATCCATCGGCGGACCAAACCCTTCGAGATATTTTGCAGATCCCGTTGCAGCCAGCGTCGCCAGCGTGCGGCCGTGGAAGGCGCCTTCGAAGGTGATGATGCGGTAGCGCTCCGGATGCCCCTTGGAGAAGTGGTGATGGCGGACCAGCTTGATCACACCCTCCAGCGCCTCGGCGCCGGAATTGCAGAAGAACACGAAGTCCGCGAAGCTCTCATTGCACAGGCGCGTCGCGAGCTTCTCGCCATCCGGGCTCTGGAACAGGTTCGACATGTGCCAGAGTTTTGTCGCCTGCTCCTGCAGCGCCTTGACCAGCGCGGGATGGGCGTGGCCGAGCGCGTTCACCGCGACGCCGGACGTAAAATCGAGATAGCGATCGCCATTGGTCGCAATCAGCCAGCAGCCTTCGCCGCGCTCGAAACCGAGGTCGGACCTGGCGAAAACGGGAAGCAAATGCGGCGCTGCGCTGCTAGTCATGACGGTCACTTGATGTTGCGGACGGTGTGAGCGTGCATTGCGCAACGCACCATTGACCGGCCCGGAAAACGAAACGTGCCGCCTTTTAAGGGCGGCACGTGACACTATCTTATGCTTGGTGAAACCGGTGTCAATGCCGCCCGAAAGCCTCGCGAAACGCTGAATCCGTAGTCTTGCGGTGCCAAATTTGCCGGGTTTTGGCCACGGAACATGTGGAAGCGAGTCGGCTGACTCTTGCGCGTGAGTCACGCCATATTGTAGCGTTTGGCTTGTCAGATACGACATCTCGTGCAGCAGTTCTGATCCTCTAAGTCCTCATGTACCGGCGTAAACGTTCGGGCGCATCTGGTGCGCCCGGCGAGCCTTAAGGGATTCTGACGGCACGGGTTTTTCGAGGCTTAGGCATTCGCCGCGAGGCGCCAGGATGGCAGCCGCACGGCGAGGGAAAGGGTGCAATGACGGTTTTGACCTGGTCCGACGATCGCGTCGAGCAGTTGAAAAAGCTCTGGGAGGCCGGATTATCGGCCAGCCAGATCGCAGCCGAGCTCGGTAACGTGACCCGTAATGCCGTGATCGGCAAGGTGCACAGGCTCGGCCTGTCCGGCCGTGCCAAGAGCCCCTCATCGGCGGCTCCGCGGCCGCGCAAGGCGCGTCCCGCGCAGCACATGATGCGGGTGAGCCGCCCCATTGCGCGCGGCAACACCGCGCTGGCGCAGGCCTTCGAGGTCGAGGTGGAGGCCGAACCGGTCACCTACGACAACGTGGTGCCGATGAGCCAGCGGCTGTCGCTGCTGGAGCTGAACGAGGCGACCTGCCACTGGCCGGTCGGCGATCCCTCGAGCCCGGATTTCTTCTTCTGCGGCGGCAAGGCGCTGTCGGGCCTGCCCTACTGCGCCCAGCACTCGCGCGTGGCCTATCAGCCGGCCGCGGATCGCCGGCGCGCACCGGCCAAGCCCTCGCGGTGAGTTCGCGGATCTAGTCGACCGTTAAAATGCCGCCGTTACACGATGGCGGCTCGACACACTCCGATGTCGTCCCGGCGAAGGCCGGGACCCATAACCACCAGCAGATGTGGTTACGAGGACTCGGAGTTACCCTTTTCGCGCAACAACTACGCCCTTGGGTTATGGG
>NZ_JBFUES010000192.1:0-9472 GCF_056403875.1 Bradyrhizobium sp. P2_E8 | reverse complement strand
CCCGAAGGGCGCGGACGCCGTGCTCGCCGTGTTCAGCGTCGGCTCACCGGAGGTCGCCAACGCCAAGATCGACGTCAGCAAGACCTTTACCAACAAGTATGTCGAGCAGGCCAAGAAGACCACGGGGAGCGCCAAATAACTGACGCGAAGGCGTGGTAACCGACCCGTCATGACATCCCCGGTCATTCATCGCGTCACGACGCTTGATCTCGCCGTGCGACCGATTATCTGGCCGTTCGCCGAGGAACGGCGCGCCGAGATCGCGGCACACTTTGCCGAGAAGCAGCGCGAGCGGCCGAAGATCTGGAACGGCCGCGTCCTGCTCGGGCGCGATGCCGTGTTCACGGACGGCCATCTCGCCGCGACCTATTTCGAGACCGATTTCGCGAGCTTCCTCGCCTGGCGCGACTGGGGCTTCCCTGACGCCGCCGTGTTCAACGGCTTCGGCATGGGCGCGCTGCGCGCCTCCGACGGTGCCTTCGTGATGGGCGAGATGGCGCAGCATACCGCCAATGCCGGCCGCATTTATTTCCCCTCCGGCACGCCCGATCTCGACGATGTCAGGAACGGTGTGCTCGATATTCCCGGCAGCGTCGTCCGCGAGCTCGCCGAGGAGACCGGCCTGACCGCGGCCGACTACGCCGCGGAAACGGACTGGCACTGCGTGGTCAGCGGCCATTCGATTGCAATGATTCAGGTCCTCAACCTGGATGTGCCGGGCGAGGCGATCCGTGCCCGGATCGAAGCCAATCTCGCGCGCGAGAGTGAACCTGAATTGTCGGCCATTCATCTCGTGCGCGGGATGAATGACCTCACGCCGACCATGCCGCGATTTGTCACGGCCTTCGTCGCGCAGCAGTTCGCCTCGCGCTGACGCGCGAGGCTTGACATCGCTGCGCGCAGCCCATGTGATGGGCAAAAAAGCAAAAGCAAGAAGAATGCAATGCACAAAAGTCCAGGGAGGATTTGATGCGCCTGCGCATGGCTGCCCGCTTGGTACGGGGGCTGTTGGTCGCGATGTCAGCGACGGGCTTGGCAGTCTCCGCCCAGGCTCAGGACAAGAAGATCAAGATCGGCGTCGTTTTCGACCTGACCGGGCCCCTTGCGGGCGGCGGCTCCGAGCTCAACTATGTCGGCGCGAAGATCGTCCTCGACCATTTCGCCAAGACCGGCGTCGAAGGCTACAAGATCGAAGCGGTCTACGCCGACGCGCAGAGCAAGCCCGACATCGCCATCAACGAATCCGTCCGCCTGCTCGAGCAGGAGAAGGTCGACATGGTGCTCGGCTTCTTCTCATCGGCGCAATGCGTGCCCGTGGCCGCGCGTGTCGAGCAGCTCAAGAAGTTCATGTGGATGACGACCTGCATCTCGTCGGCCGTGTTCAACGAGAAGGGCTACAAATACGTGTTCCGTCCGCAGGCGAGCGGCGACCAGTTCGGCATGATGACGATGGATTTCATCGCCCAGAATGCCAAGGCCAAATTCGACAAGGAGCCGAAGGATCTGCGCGTCGCCATCATCCACGAGGACGGCGCCTATGGCGTCGACGTTTCCAGGGGTAACGAGGCGGGCGCGAAGAAGGCCGGCTTCAACGTCGTGATGAAGGAAGGCTATTCGGCGACCGCGCCGGATCTCTCCGCGCTGGTGACCAAGCTGAAGCGCGCCAAGCCCGACGTGATCTTCCACACCGGCTACAACCCCGACATCACGCTGTTGCTGCGGCAGGCCCGCGAGCAGGGGCTGAAGTTCGGCGCGCTGATGGGGCATGGCGCCGGCTACGGCGTCTATGAGAAGCTGAAGGAGGGCATGGGCGCGGACGCCACCTACATCTTCAACGCCGACCCGATCTCGATCTGGCTCGCCAACCAGAAGACCATGGATCCGAAGCTTGCGCCCGTGATCAAGATGGTCGGTGAGGAGTTCGACAAGATCAGGCCCGGCGTCGCCATCCGCTCCGCCCATGTCGGCATCGGCGCGTCCAACACTTATGTGTTCATGGCCGACGTGCTGCCGCGCGCGATAAAAAAGTATGGAGGGGTCGATCCCGACGCGCTGCGCAAGGCGGCGCTCGACACCGACATCCCCGAAGGCGGCACCATGCTCGGCTTCGGCGTGAAATTCTACGGCGAGGGCACGCCCATGGCCGGGCAGAACGAGCGGTCGTTCCCCGTCGTGATCCAGTACATCGACGACAAATCCTCTGTGGTGTGGCCGAAGAGCCAGGCGCAGCGGGAGGCCGTGCTGCCACTGCCGAAGGGCACCACCTACAGCAACCAGTAGCGCAACATTCGAGGAAACGGAGAGCTTTGGTGTTGGAAGTCAGCGGGCTGGTGAAGCGGTTTGGCGGCTTCACCGCCGTGAACAACGTGTCGTTCAAAGTCGATCAGGGCGAGATCCTCGGCCTGATCGGCCCCAACGGCTCGGGCAAGAGCACGATCTTCAACATGCTCTCCGGCACGCTGGCGCCGACCTCCGGATCGATCCTGTTCGCCGGGCACGAGATCGCGGGCCTCGCGCCGCACCGGATCATCAACCGCGGCATCGGCCGCACCTTCCAGATTCCGCGCCCCTTCCGCCGCCTGTCCATGTTCGAGAACGTCGCGCTCGCCGGCTTCTACGGCCAGGGCCGCCACAGCCGCATCAAGGCCGAGGAAGCGGCCGAGCGGTCGCTGGCCATGGTCGGCCTGCCGACCGACCGCCATGCCAGCGTCGATGGCCTCGGCGCTGCCGGGTTGAAGAAGCTCGAACTGGCGAAAGCGCTCGCCACCGCGCCGAAACTGCTGCTCGCCGACGAAAGCCTCGGCGGCCTTGACGAGACCGAGATGGACCAGGCCGCCGACATGCTGCGCAACATCCGCGACGAGCTCGGCATCACCATCATCTGGGTCGAGCACATCATGGGCGTGCTGATGCGGGTGGTCGATCGCGTCATGGTGCTCGATCACGGCGAGAAGATCTCGGAAGGGCTGCCGAGCGCGGTCGCAGGCGATCCCCGCGTCATCGAGGTCTATCTCGGCACCGATGCCGAGACCACGCAGGCCGCGGCCGCCGAAGCGCGCCGCCGCGCGGGAGGCTAGCCGATGCTGGAGCTGCGGTCCGTCAACGCCGGTTACGGCACGTTCCAGGCGCTGTTCGACGTCGATCTTGACGTGAAGGCCGGCGAGGCCGTCGGCGTCATCGGCCCCAACGGCGCCGGCAAGACCACCCTGATGCGCGTCATCTCCGGCCTGATCCGTCCCTCGCGCGGGTCGATCAGGATGGAAGGCGTCGACGTCGTGGCGACGCCGCCGCACAAGATCGTCAGCCTCGGCATTGCCCATGTGCCGGAGAACCGGCGGCTGTTTCCGCAGCTCACGGTCGACGACAATCTGAAGATGGGCGCCTTCATGAAGGAGGCGCGCGGCCACTATGGCGAGCGGCTGGAGGTGGTGTTCGACCTGTTTCCGCGCCTGAAGGAGCGCCGCAACCAGATGGCCGGCACCATGTCCGGCGGCGAGCAGCAGATGTGCGCGATCGGGCGCGCGCTGATGTCCAATCCGAAACTGCTGCTGCTCGACGAGCCCTCCGCGGGCCTGGCGCCGGTCGTGGTGCAGCAGGTGTTCGAGCTGGTGAAGCGGATCCGCGCTCGCGGGCTGACGGTGCTGATCGTCGAGCAGAACGTGCAGCAGGTGCTGCGGGTGGTCGACCGTGCCTATCTGATCGAGGCGGGCACGATCCGGGCGTCAGGCACCTCGGCCGAGATGCTCGCGAGCGACACGGTCAAGGAAGCGTATCTCGGGGTGTGAGGGGCGGGCAGGGGCATGCAGGCATTCCTGGACATTTTCGACATCTACCTTCTGGAGGCCGTGATCAACGGCATCCTGCTCGGCGGCGTGCTGGCGCTGCTTGCGCTTGGGCTGAACCTGATCTTCGGCGTCATCGACGTGACCTGGATCTGCTACGCCGAGCTCGTGATGATCGGCATGTACGCCATGTATTTCATCGTGCAGTATTACGGCCTCAGCTACTTCATCGCGGCGCCGTTCACCATTTTGCTCGTCGCGATCCTCGGCGCCGCGCTGCACTACCTCGTGATCGCACCGCTGCTCACCGCGCCGCCGATCAACCAGCTGCTCGCAACCGGCGGCGTGCTGTTCGTGCTCCAGAGCTTTGCCACCGTCGCCTTCGGCATCGACTTCCGCAATCTCGGCATCCGCCTGCCGGTGCTCGCCTTCGGCGACATGAATTTCAGCTACGCGCGGCTGCTGTCCTTTCTGGCCGCGCTGGTCGGCATGGTCGCCGTCTATTTGTTCATGACGCGCACCTTCACCGGCACGGCGATCCGCGCCATCTCGCAAGACCGGCAGATCATGGCGCTGATGGGCGTCGACACGAAGAGAATGTATCTCATCACCTCGGCGCTCGGCGGCGCRCTCGCAGGCCTCGCCGCCTGCCTGCTGGTGCTGCAATACGACGTGCATCCCTTCGTCGGCCTGTCCTTCGGGCCGATCACCTTCCTGATCTGCGTGCTCGGGGGCCTGGGCAATTTCATCGGAGGCTTCATCGCCGCCTTCGTGTTCGCCGAGATCATCTCGCTCGGCGGGCTGTTCTCCGACCTTGAATGGGGCTATGTGCTCGCCTTCGCCTTCTTCATCGTCATGATGTTCATCCGGCCCGCGGGCCTGCTTGCGAGGCGCCGATGACGGGGCAGGGGCGGCTTGCGGCGTGGGCGGTCGGACTGGCGGCGCTGGTCGCGCTGCCCTTCGTCTATCGCGATCCCTATCATCTGCACATCCTGGTGCTGATCCTGATCTGGTCGTTCGCCTACACGTCCTGGTCGATGATGGGGCGGTTCGGCCTGGTCTCGCTCGGCCATGGCGGCTTCATGGGCATCGGCGCCTATGTCACCGCGCTGCTGTGGAATCATCTGGGCTGGTCGCCCTGGATCGGCATTCCCATCAGCATGGTTGCGGCGGGTGCTTTGGCGCTGATCGTCGGCTATCCCTGCTTCCGCTTCCGCATCACCGGCCACTATTTCGTGCTGGTGACGCTGGCGCTGTCGGGCATCGTGCTCCAGGTCATCACCGCGACACGTGACTATACCGGGGGCTCGCTCGGCTATACGCCGAACCGGGCCTCGGGCAACAAGCTGCTGGCGCTGCAATTCGACGACAAGACGACCTGGTACCTGATCGCGCTCGGGGTCTGGCTTTTCGGCATCGTGGTCTGGCACTGGGTCGACCGCAGCATGAGCCGCTACGCGCTGGAGGCGATCTCGGAGGACGAGGACGCCGCGGCCGCCGCCGGCGTCGACGTCACCGCCGAGAAGCTGAAGATCACCCTGCTCAGCGCGCTGATGACGGCGCTCGCGGGCGCCATCTACTGCCAGTACCAGATGTTCATCACGCCCGACACGGTCAGCGGCATCGCGGTGTCGCTGCAGATGGTGTTTGCCGCCATCGTCGGCGGCCTGTTCGTCTCGCTCGGTCCGACCTTTGGTGCCGTCATCACGATCCTGCTGGCGGAAACCTTGCGCATCGGCTTCGGCACCAAGGCGGTCGGCTGGGACAATCTCGTCTACGGCGTGCTGCTGGTGCTCTTCATCATATTCCTTCCCAAGGGCATCCTTGGTAGCGTGCTCGACCGACTGAAGCCGCAACGCAAGGGGCCCCGCGCTCATGAACAAGAAGCCGTCCAGATCGCTCGCCCAGGAGCTTGACCGCTACATCACGCCATTCCGCTACGATGGCTCGGGCAAGTTTCACCTCAAGGCGCACAAGACCAACGAGAAGGGCGATCTCGACAAGGAGAAGGCGCAGGAAATTCTCGACGCCAACAAGAAACGGCTGGTCGAGTTCCAGGAGAAGCTCTACGCCCAGGACCGTTGGTCCCTGCTGATCGTGTTCCAGGCCATGGACGCGGCTGGCAAGGATTCCGCGATCAAGGCGATCTTCGAGGGCATCAATCCGCAGGGCTGCGATGTCCACGCCTTCAAGGCGCCGAGCAGCAAGGAGCTCGACCACGATTTCCTCTGGCGCCACGTCACCGCGCTGCCCGAGCGCGGCCATATCGGCATCTTCAACCGCTCGCACTACGAGGAGTGCCTGGTGACGCGCGTGCATCCGGAGATCCTCGCCAAGGAGAAGCTGCCGCAGAAGCTCGTCACCAAGAACATCTGGAAGGAGCGGTTCGAGGACATTTCCGCCTTCGAGCGCTACCTCTCCCGCAACGGCACCGTGGTGCTGAAGTTCTTTCTCAACCTGTCCAAGGACGAGCAGCGTCAGCGCTTTCTCGACCGGCTGGAGGATCCCGCCAAGCAGTGGAAATTCTCGATGGACGACATCAAGGAGCGCGCGCTGTGGCCGCGCTACCAGGCCGTCTATCAGGACATCGTCCGCCACACGGCGACCTCCCATGCGCCGTGGTATGTGGTGCCGGCCGATCACAAATGGTTCGCCCGCGTCGTGATCGGCTCGGTGATCAATGCTGCGCTCGAAAAGCTCGACTTGCGCTTCCCCCGTGCCGACAAGGCCTCGCTGGAAGAGTTCAAGGAGGTGCGCAAGGCGCTGGAGAAGGAGGGGACGGGAGGCAAGAAGCAAGCAAAGTGACAGCCAACCGGACCGCGGACCGCAAGACCGTCAACTTCGCGCTCCAGGGCGGCGGCGCGCACGGCGCCTTCGTCTGGGGCGTGCTCGACCAGGTGCTCGAGGACGGCAGGCTCGCGATCGAGGCGATCAGCGCCACCAGCGCCGGCGCGATGAATGCGGTCGCGATGGCCTCCGGCATGGCGCACGGAGGCGGGGAGGCGGCGCGGGAGAGCCTGCATGCATTCTGGTACGAAGTGTCGCGCATGGACATGACGTACGACCTGCTCTCGCCGCTCAACCAGTGGATCCAGGCCTTGCGGCTGCCGCCGGAATATCATCCGGTCCACGCCGTCATCCACACGCTGACGCACACGCTGCCGCCGAACCTGCTCAATCCCTTTCATTTCAATCCGCTTCGCGCGCTGCTTGAGCGCGTGGTCGATTTCGACCGGCTCAATTCCTCGCCCGAGGCGCCGCAGCTGTTTCTCAACGCCACCAACGTCCGCACCGGCAAGATCAAGGTGTTCCAGAGCCCGCTTCTCACGGCGGAAACCGTGCTCGCCTCGGCCTGCCTGCCGCCCTATTTCCAGGCCGTCGAGATCGACGGCGAGCACTACTGGGATGGCGGCTATCTCGGCAATCCCGCGATCTATCCGCTGATCTACCGCAAGGGCAGTCACGACGTCATCATCGTGCAGGTCACGGCGATCCGGCGCGACGAGCTGCCGACCAGTGCAGCCGATGTCCTCCACCGCATCAACGAGATCAGCTTCAATTCGTCCCTGATGCGCGAGATGCGCGCGATCGCGTTCGCCACGCGGCTGATCGACGACGGCGAGCTCGACAGCGACAGGCATAGCCGCATGTACATGCACTGGATCGGCAACGACCAGTTGATGTCGCAGCTCGGCACGGCCACGCAGTTCCACCCCGAATGGAGCCTGTTGTGTCGCCTGCGCGACGAGGGCCGCGAGGCGGCGCGAAACTGGCTGGCGCGAAACTTCGGCCAGATCGGAAAGTCCTCGACGGTCGACCTGGCAGGCATGTTTCTCTAGGCCACTGAGCCGGACATCGACAAAAAGCGCGAAAACAACCCCATGCACAGTAGCCGGTGCCAGCGGAATCAATGGCTTGGCGATGGGTCCCGCGCGCTGCTGATTTTACGAAACACGTTTGACTCGTCGGGCAAGACAGGGGCATGATGCCACCATCGCCGTGGACCGAGCCGGGTGGGCAAAAGCGAGGTGGCTGCCGTAGTTCGTAGCCGCGATCTCTGATCTCGCAGGATGGACAAAGCGAAGCGAAGCGTGCCCGCCGATCTTCGCCTGGATAGAGGTGGTGGGCACGGCGCTGACGCGCCTTTGCCCACCCTGCGATCCCAGCGCGAGCGAAGCTCTGTGTACGCCGTCCCTTAGTACCCGCGTCCCCACCAGTAGCAGAAGCGCTCGACATTGGCGGGCAGGGCGGTCTCGTAATTCGCCCACTTCTCGTATTTCGGCAGCTTCACTTCCTTCATCGCGGTGTCGAAGCATTTGCCGGCGTCGGCCGCCTTCTTCACCTGGGCGGAGAGGTCTTCCATGTAGGCGATGTCGTCCTCGACGTCCTTCTTGGTGCCGAGCCGCCCGCCGGCATTGGGGTGGCCGGGGATCATCCGCTCCCAGTCGAGCGACGCCAGCTTCTTCAGCGAGGCGATATATTCCAGCGGCGAGGCATTGTCGGGGATGTTGCGGAACTGGACGGACTCGATCGGCGCGAAATCGACCACGAACACGATCTTCTCCTTCGGCAGCCGCATCACCAGCGAATTGTCGGAATGGTTGCGGCCGACATAGTTCAGCTCCAGCGTGGTGCCGCCGAGCGTGATGCTCTTCTTGTCGTCCACCACCTGATCCGGCATCACCACGTCGGCGAGCAGCGCATTCTGCTTCTTCAGCTCGAGCAGACGCTCCTTGGTCCGCCGGTGTGCGACGAAGGTCGCGCCGAGCTCCTTGAATGGCTGGCCGCCGGCGATGTGGTCGTAGTGATGATGGCTGTAGACGACGTATTTGATCGGCTTGTCGGTGACCGCCTTGATCGCGTCGATATAGGGCTTCGCGGGGCGCAAGTAGGAGATCGGGTCGGTCGCGATCACGCCCTTTGGCGTCACCACGAACATCGACTGATGGCCGCCATAGCGGAAGATGTAGACGTTGTCGGTGCCGTCCACCTTTCGGGTGGAGGTCTGCGGCGGGGTTTGCGCGAACGCTGATCCGGTCGCGAGGGCCGCGAGAACGGTGATGCAAATGAATGCTTTCATCTCTGGCTTTCTGGAAAAGAACGAGGGGAGACGCGGATATTCTCTTCGACACAAACGCTGCTATAAGGGATTTATTCCGCCGCCGCATGCAGCCAATCTGTCGCGGGAACTACGGGGAACGCTGCCTCAAATGTGATTTCAAAGCCCGTGATCCCGCTTGACAGTTCTATGTCACGGGAGGAGCATGATTGTGGTCGCGAATACGCGACGCGCAACGTCCACATCATGAGCAAGGGGAGGTCTATGACACCACCTCCGCAGATCCAGCCGCGTTAAGTGCGATGGAGCTCGTTCGGACTATCGCATAGCGGCAGAAACCGCGAACGGCACGCCGGGTCAAGGTTTAGCGGGCTCCATCAGTGAGGCAAGGCCCCTACCTGCCCGGCGCTGTGCTTTGCACGCTCTCGCATTCATTCTGTCGAGGCCGCGCGGAGCGAACAGCATCACACTTGATTTCTCCTCCTCCTCCTCCTCGCCGTCGTTCCGGAGCCGTTCCGGAATGACGGGAGAGGTTTTGGCGTGAGTGTTGTATCGATGCACGCCCGCGAGCCGGCATTTCGTTGTGTCGGGAGCGGGTTCCTGTTTCTTGCATCGCGGCAAATGCCAAGAG
>NZ_JBFUES010000191.1:0-9504 GCF_056403875.1 Bradyrhizobium sp. P2_E8 | reverse complement strand
GCTCACGGGTTGCGGACTTGGCACGATCGGCAGGCCCGGCCCCGGGCGGGGTCTGCGCGACCGGCGGCTTGGGCGGTTGGCCGGGCACAGCGGCCGGATTKGTCGTGGTGGGCGCAACGGTCGTCGGAGCGGCGGCCGTTGGCGCACCAGGATGGGGTGGCGGGGTTGTGCCGGGCGCAGCCGTAGTCGGCGCTCCCGGATGAGCCGGCGGCGTTACACCGGGAGCGGTCGCCGTCGGCAAGGGCCTGCCGCCTGGCGGAGTCCCTGCCCCTGCCGGCGGCACCGGCGGCCCACCATGGGAGCCCGGAACCGGCAGCGTGTTGGCGGCAGGCAACTTGGTCTGCGGCGCGGCGTTCGGTGCTGTACCTGGGGCGTTCGGCGCCGCACCTGGCGAGGTACCTGGCAAGGTACTTGGCAAGGTACTTGGCAAGGCACCCGGCAGCGCGCTTGGTCGCGCATTTGGTGCGACATTGGCGGGCGTGCCCGGCGGTGTCGCGGGTCTTGCCGTCGGCTGGATCGTCGCACTCGGCGGCATCGGCGCCTTGCCCTGCTGGATCAGAGCCGCGCGCTGCGCGACTGCCTGCGGCACGGCTGCACCGGCCGGATTGGCCCGGCCGGCAACCGCCGGCGCGAGATTGCCCGGTCCGGCTCCTGCTCCCACTCCCGCGGCAGGTGCCGGCGGCCGGTTGATCACGGTGTTGATGACCGTGGTGTTGTGGATGTTGTTGTAGATGATGTTGTTCGGCGGCGGCGCGACATAGACCGGTGGGCTGACGAACACCGGGATCGGCACGAACATTGGCTGCGGCAGCACGAACAGGCCGACCACGGGCAGCGGCGGCTCGAGCACGACGAAATCCGGCGGCGGCGGCGGCAGATAATAGACCGGCGGCGGCGGTGGCGGCGCGAAGCCAAAATCAGGATCGCTGAAGTACAGCACGGGACGGTCGACATAGACCACCTCCTCCGGCGGCGGCGGCGGCACGTCATAGTCGATCATCGCGAAGCTCGGTGGCGGCTCGGCCGGCGCGGTGAGGATCGCGAGGCGCCGGCGCGCATCGCCTGCATGCGGGCCGCGCGGATAGCGGCGCAGATACGACCAATAGGCCTCCGGCGTGTCGGTGCGATAAGTCCGCCGCCAGGTGATCGCCTCGCGGCGCGCCGCAACGATCGCCATCACGCGCCTGGACATCGGATCGTTCGGATAGGCCGCGAGAAATTCCTCATAGGCCGGCAGCGTGTCGCGCTCCAGCGCGGCGGCGTAGGCGTCCTGCACGCCGAGATCGCGGATCGGCTTGCTCCGGATCGCGGCGACCTGGGAGGCCGAGGCCTCCGGCGGCGGCGCGTCGGGCCCGCGATCGAAGAACGAGAATGGCGCCGATATCTTCTGCTCGTTCCAGGGCACCTGTGCGCCCTTGGAGGCCTCGTTGACGCGCAGGCGGACGCGATCGAACACCTCAGGCAGCGGCAGGCCGCCGGTGCGGATCATCTCCGCCAGCGACTGCGCATAGATGCCGTAAGGCCCCGGCTCCTGTGGCGCCACCGTGCCGGGCGCGGCGTTGAAGGCGATCAGCATGTTCGGGTCGGGTTCGACCAGCGCCAGGCCGCTTGCGATCGGTTGGCCGCCCTCGATGAAGGGCTGCGCCCGCGCCGCGTCGAGCACGACGATGTTGGCCTTGAGCGGAATCGCCGCCAGCTGGCGCGCATAGTCGCTGATGCGCAGGGCCTCGGTCGGGATGTCGGTGTCGCGGGTGATGTTGGAATCGACCGGGATGAAATAGTTCTCGCCGGCAAGCTGCACGCCGTAGCCGGCGAGATAGACCATCGCGACGGTGCCCGGGCCGGAGGCCTGCGCCTTCTGGATGAAATCTCGAAAGCTCTTGCGCAGCGTGTCGCCGTCGAGATCGCGCGCGCCGACGACGTCGAACCCCGCCGCCTGCAGCGTCTGCGCGATCAGGCCGGCATCGTTCGCGGTCGTCGCCAGCGGCGACTTGGCATAGGCGCCGTTGCCGACCACGAGCGCGATGCGCTTTTCCTGCTGCTGCGCGCGCGCCGGATCGGGCGCGCCCGCGGCAAGGACCGCGATCGGCAGAAGAAGGCAGATGAAGATTCTGAGCGTCCCACGCATGGCTTGCCTAACCGCTTTTGTTGTTGAGGTGCCGCCGCGCATCAGACGCGCGGCCAGCTGAATGGCGCTTGAACGAAAAGCTTGGATTGAGGCGGTGGCATGGCCACGCCGTCGGCGGCGTCAGCCCCGCGTCAGCCTTGCGCAATCAGCTCGATCGTTCCCGTCGTGAGCCGGTAGATGCCGCCGACGACCTTCAGCTTGCCCTGTTCCACGGCCGCATTGAGGATCGGTGCGGCCGATTTCAGCTTGGCGACGTTGTCGATCACGTTCTGCCGGATCGCATTGTTGAGCACGTCCCCGCCCTGCTGCATCGCAGCTTTTGCGGCGGGCGCGATCGCATCGACGAGCGAGGGGATGTGGCCGGGCGGCGACGTCTTGTCCTTGATCGCCTTCAGAGCCGCATCGACCGCGCCGCAGCTGTCATGGCCGAGCACGAGGATCAGCGGCGCATTGAGCACGGCGACCGCATATTCCATGCTGGCGATGGTCTCGGTACCGGCAAAGTTTCCGGCCACGCGGCAGACGAACAGATCGCCGCGACCGGTGTCGAAGGCGTATTCAGGCGCGATGCGCGAGTCGGCGCAGCTCAGCACTGCCGCGAACGGGTTCTGGCCGCCGGCCAGCGCTTCGCGCTCATGCTTGAAATCGTGCCGCCGCGACACGCCTTCGACATAACGGACGTTGCCCTCCATCAGCCGCTTCAACGCTGCGTCTGGCGACAGCACGTTCTGCGGCTTGGGCGGAGCCTTGGTCTCCTTGGCAAGGGCGACGCCGCCCAGGGCAAGCCCGAGCGCCGAGACTGTCAGATGGATGAGCGATCTCCGCGAAGGGCCGATGTGGACGTCGCGATCACCGCCGCAATTCTCGCACATGCCTGGCTCCTCCCAATCGAGCCGCCGTCGTTGATGCAGCGGCCATCGTGCCGCGCATCTTACTCGATAGCCTGTAGCTCCGCGAGCTTCGTTCGCGCGGTCGCCTCGTCCAGCGCGACGAGCTCGGCCGGCCCGGGATTGGCGTCTCCTGCCGTCGCAACGGAGACGACGGCAAGCCCGGCGAGGCCACCGAGGATCGCTCCCCCCGTGGCGGCATCGTGCCTGGGACTGCTCTTGATGAGGTAAAAGTGCGTCCGGCCGGCTTCCATGACGATGTCGCGCTTGGTGTCGCCGGGAAACATCAGCTCGGTCACCAGCACTTCGTGACGGCCGGCCGGCCGATCGGCATAGGCATATTTCCCGGCCACGACCTTGCCAAGCGGCGCACCGTCGAGCTTCACCTCGCAGGCGCAAATGGCCATGCTGAGCCCATTCCTCTTGTCCTGCAGCAGGACGATGCGCGAATGCCCGGGGCGCGGCGGTCCGACCTTCTTTGACACCGATGCAAAGTCGGTTCCGACCTGATCGCTCACACACCCCGTCAGCATGGCACCAACGGCCAACAACAACGCGCCCCGTCGCAGCATCGCACACCCCATTCCATTCCCCGGGTGCATGCTAGCCAGAAACAGCGCGAGGTTGCAACACGCTCCGACGACGACGGCACTGATCGCGCAGACCGGCCGTCAGAGCTGCTGCACGTCCACGACGCCCGCCACCGCCTTGATGGCGCCGGCGATCTGCGGCGAGACCTTGAAGCGGCCGGGCAGCTTCATCTCGACCTCGGTCTCGAGGTCGAGCATCATCACCAGCGAGACCTCGCCGTCGCCATTGGAGCGCGGAGCAATCCCCGGGCTGCCGACCTTTGGCGCGGCGCCGTTCGAGCCAGCCATCTCGGGGCCGGCGAGACGCTTGGCAATCGATTCCAGCGGCTTGGTGTCGCGCAGGAAGATGCGCAGGCCCTTCTGCGTCTTGGCGGCGGCATCGTCGAGCGGCTCGGCATGCAGCACGCGGGCGCGCACGTCCTCGCCCTGGAGCTCGGCGCCAAGCTGGAGCAGCACGGCGGCGCCCGGCTCGAGCACGTCGCGATATTGCGCAAGCCCTTCCGAGAACAGCACCGCCTCGAAGTGGCCGGTGGGATCAGAGAGCCCCATGATGCCCATCTTGTTGCCGGTCTTGGTGCGCCGTTCCATGCGCGAGACCACGGTGGCCGCGACCTTGCCGGCGGTGGCGCCGGTCTTCACCGCGCGCGAGAACTCCGCCCAGCTCTGCACCCGCAGGCGCTTCAGCACGGTGGCATAGTCGTCGAGCGGATGTCCGGACAGGAAGAAGCCGATCGCGTCGTATTCGCGGCGCAGCCGCTCGGCCGGCAGCCACGCCTCGATCTGCGGCAGCATGATGGTCGGCGCGTCGGCCGCGCTGCCGAACATGTCGTTCTGGCCGATGGTCGCGGCCTCATGCGCGCGCTGGCAGGCGGCGAGGATCGCGTCGGCGCCGGCGAAGACGCGCGCGCGGTTCGGCTCCAGCGTGTCGAAGGCGCCGGCGGCGGCGAGACTCTCGATGATGCGCTTGTTGATCGCACGCGGATTGACGCGCGCGGCGAAGTCGGCGAGCGAGGTGAAGAGACCGTTCCTGGTACGCTCCTCGATGATCTGGTCGATCGCCTGAATGCCGACGCCCTTGAGCGCGGCGAGCGCGTAATAGATGGTCTTTTCTCCGACCTCGAAGGTCGCGCCGGAGCGATTGATGTTCGGCGGCTCGACCTTGATGCCGAGACGCTGCGCCTCGGAGCGGAATTCGGAGAGCTTGTCGGTGTTGTTGAGATCGAGCGTCATCGACGCCGCGATGAACTCCACCGGATAATGCGCCTTCATGTAGGCGGTGTGGTAGGACACCAGCGCATAGGCCGCCGCGTGGCTCTTGTTGAAGCCGTAGTCGGCGAACTTCGCCAGCAGCTCGAAGATGGTCTCGGCCTGCCCCTTCGGCACGCCGTTCTTCACCGCGCCGGCGACGAAGATGTCGCGCTGCTTGTCCATCTCGGCGCGGATCTTCTTGCCCATGGCGCGGCGCAGGAGGTCGGCGTCGCCGAGCGAATAGCCCGACATCACCTGCGCGATCTGCATCACCTGTTCCTGGTAGATGATGACGCCGAAGGTCTCCTTCAGGATCGGCTCCAGCACGGGATGCAGATATTCCGGCTCCTCGTCGCCATGCTTGCGCGAGCAGTAGGTCGGGATGTTCGCCATCGGGCCGGGGCGATAGAGCGCGACCAGCGCGATGATGTCCTCGAAACGGTCGGGGCGCATGTCGATCAGCGCGCGCCGCATGCCCTGGCTTTCAACCTGGAACACACCGACCACATCGCCGCGCGCCAGCATCTGGTAGCTCTCGGCATCGTCGATCGGCAGCGTCGCGAGATCGACATGGATGTTGCGCGGCTTGAGCAGTTTGCACGCGACGTCGAGCACGGTCAGCGTCTTCAGGCCCAGGAAGTCGAATTTGACGAGGCCGGCCGGCTCGACCCATTTCATGTTGAACTGGGTCACCGGCATGTCGGATTTGGGATCGCGGTACATCGGCACGAGTTCGCTCAGGGGGCGATCGCCGATCACGATGCCGGCCGCGTGCGTCGAGGCGTGACGGGTCAGGCCTTCGAGGCGCTGCGCGATGTCGAAGGCGCGCGCCACCACCGGATCCTCGTCGCGGAACGCCTGAAGCTTCGGCTCGCTCTCGATCGCGGCGGCCAACGTCACCGGCGCGGCCGGATTCTGCGGCACCAGCTTGGTCAGCTTGTCGACCTGGCCATAGGGCATTTGCAGCACGCGACCGACGTCGCGCAGCACGCCGCGCGCCTGCAGCGTACCGAAGGTGATGATCTGCGCGACCTGGTCGCGACCGTAACGCTCCTGGACGTACTTGATCACCTCGCCGCGGCGGTCCTGGCAGAAATCGATGTCGAAGTCAGGCATCGAGACGCGCTCGGGATTGAGGAAGCGCTCGAACAGCAGGCCGAACTTGATCGGGTCGAGATCGGTGATGGTCAGCGCCCAGGCGACCAGCGAGCCTGCACCCGAGCCGCGGCCCGGCCCGACCGGAATCCCTTGCGACTTCGCCCATTTGATGAAGTCGGACACGATCAGGAAGTAGCCCGCGTACTTCATGCGCATGATGACGTCGAGCTCGAACGCCAGGCGCTTGTTGTAGTCCTCTTCCGTGGTGCCCTGCGACAGGCCATGCACGCGCAGGCGGTTGGCGAGCCCCTCCTCCGCCTGGCGCTTCAATTCGGCCGCCTCGACTGCGGCCGCATCGGAGCTGCCGGCGGCGCCGACGGTGAAGAACGGCAGGATCGGCTTGCGCGTCATCGGCCGGAACGAGCAGCGTTCGGCGATCTCGACCGTCGAGGCCAGCGCCTCCGGAATGTCGGCGAACAGCACCGCCATCTCGGCGCGGGTCTTGAAGCGGTGATCCGGCGTCAGCTGCACGCGATCGCTCTCGGCGATCAGCCGGCCGCCGGCGATACACAAAAGCGCATCGTGCGCCTCGTAATCGTCGGTTGCGGCGAAATACGGCTCGTTGGTCGCAACCAGCGGCAGGCCCTTGGCATAGGCGATGTCGATCAGCCCGCTTTCGACGCGCCGCTCCTTGTCGATGTTGTGGCGCTGCAGCTCGATGTAGAGCCGGTCCCCGAACAGCGTGGCGAGACGCTCGCAGCGCGCAGCCGCAAGCTCGGCATGGCCGCCGGCGAGCGCCAGCGAGATCGGCCCGTCAGGGCCGCCGGTGAGCGCGATCAGGCCCTCGGTCTCGCCGTCGAGCCAGTCGAACTTGATGAAGGGTGCGTGGCTGTCGGGCGATTCCAGGAACGCGCGCGAATTGAGCCGCATCAGGCTGCGATAGCCGCGCTCCTGCGCCGCCAGCAGCACCACGCGCGACGGGCCAATCGCGTTGCGTGCATTGGGATCCTGGTCTGCGAAGTCGATCGCGAGCTCGCAGCCGACGATCGGCTGGATGCCGGAGCCCGCCATCTTGTCGGAGAACTCCAGCGCACCGAACAGATTGTCGGTGTCGGTCAGCGCCAGGGCCGGCTGATGATCTTTCTTTGCGAGCTCGGCGAGCTTGGCGATCTTGATCGAGCCCTTGAGCAGCGAATAGGCCGAGTGAACGTGAAGGTGGACAAATCCGGCGCTCGGCATGGTCGCGTGACGGCCTCTTGCAGATGAGATGGAGCGGTCGCCGGCCTCAAGGGGATGCCGAGGGGATCATGAGAGCATCCTGCACCCGCGCTCCACCCGTCTTTGCCGACTCGCCGCACCATGGTGGGGCGTCGCTGCCGCAGAGTCCACGCCGGAGCGGCCGATCGGCCACCTCGTCCCGCTTTTCCCCAAGCGCGCCCAGGAGTTCCCGGGCGCCGGTTTTCCAACCCGCTACTCTAGAGCTGCGGAATCACCTGCGCCCAGATTGCGATCATCCCGACGAACAGCGTGATCGATGCCAGTGCGGCGGCTTCTTCCACGAAAATCCTGAACATGGCCTGCTCCCTTGCTGGAACGTATGAAGAACATTGTTCTCATTTCGTTCTCGGGAGTCAAGCCGTCTGAGCCATCCCGCAAAGGAATGGTTAACTCGTTGACTTCAAACAACAAAAAAAGCCCCGGCCAACGGCCGGGGCTTTCGACAACCGCTTCTTGCGAAGCGATCGGTATCAGTAGCGGCCGAGCATCGGGCCACCGAACTTGTAGTTCAGGCGGACGAGACCCATGTCGACGTCCTGACGGATGCGCTCGGTGCCGGCGAAGCCAGCGAAGGTCACGTCCTTGTCGGACAGGAAGATGTGGTTGTACTCGACGCCAACCGACCAGTTCGGCGCGAAGCCGTACTCGAGGCCGGCACCGACCGTGCCACCCCAGCGGGTGTCGCTGGTCGAGGCGAGCAGCGCGCCCGCCGTGCTGGAGATCTCGTACTTGTCGCTGACCACAGCCGCACCGCCCTTGACGTAGATCAGGACGTTGTTCCAGGCGTAGCCGACCTGACCGGTGATCAGACCGAACGCATCGATCTTGGTGCGGTTGCGAGTCGCGAACAGCGCGCTGGTATTGTCGCCCGAGAAGTCGGCCCAGTTGCCCTGGCCTTCCACGCCGAACACCCACTGGCCGGACTGCCAGCGATAGCCGATCTGGCCACCGACCGTGCCGCCGGTCGCATCGTGCGAGCCTTCGCGACCAACGCCGACGAAATCCCAGGTCGCGTGCGACGAACCGCCGCCGCCGTTGATGCCGATGTAGAAGCCGCTCCAGTCGTAGATCGCGGCGACCATCGCAGGCGCCTTGGTGTACGGCCGAGCCGCGAGATCAGCAGCCAGCGCCGGTGCAGCCGCGCTCAGCGCGACGAGGCTCACAGCAGCAAGCAACAAATTCTTCTTCATTTGAATCCCGTTCCAGTTTCGTCGTTAGGCCCCCGGGCCGTCGCGTGGTCATAACAGCGATCGACGGAATTGCTGTAACCCCGACGCAACAGTTCGCTCCAAAGGGCCGCGCTTCATTAATGAAGATTTATCAGAGCGCGATGGAAACCCTTTGAAACAAGAGTTTTCAGCGATTCCAATGTCGACGACACGAGATGCAGTGCTGACGCGCGTAACATCGCCGCGCGCACATTCGCGTGACTGGAGATTCGAGATGCGTGCTTCGTTTGCGCTCCTCATTGTCGCCACATTTTCGCTCGCAATCGCCACATTCACGTTAGCGCGGCTGCAAGCAATTGCAGCCAGGCACGGGTCTCGAACGATCTAGTGCCAGGGTGGCGCATTGAGCGATGGCGCGATCTCGATCGCACCCGCCTCACCGCGCTGCGCGATACCATCACATCGCGACAGAGCGGCGTCGTCCAACACGCGATGTGGTTCGCGCGCGGCGCGCCACGTATCCCATGCCGAGGTCTCGATCTTGGCGAGAGCGAGCAGATCGCGCACGAGGTTGACGCGCGCAAAGAACAGGCCGGTCGTCGTTCCGTGGCCAAGCTGCGCAGGATCGATGGCGCCGGTCCGGCATAGCTTCCATGCCTCGATCCCGGTGATGAACGCCGTACGAGGCACATCCGCTGGTTCGAAATCGAACTTGAGCAGACTGCGGTGCAGCTCGTCGAGCTCGGCATCGACCAGGACCCAGCGTTGCTCGTCCCGGGACCAATACTCGCACACCCAATGATCGTGATAGGGATGCCCGGTAAAATATCTGCCGAAACCGCAGCGTATGCGGGCCGGCACGCGATGATGCCGCAGGACGGCGCACGACATCAGTGAAAAATCCCGGCACGTCGCCAATACCCTCGACGCGCCCGGTCGGGCGATGGTCAGCGGTCTCGGGTCGATTGCCAGAATCTGCTTCAGGCGCTGGGCCACAGGCAAGGTGGCGCGGCTTTGACCGGCGAAGGCGGCGACGTCCAATCCCTGCCTTTCGATCCATGCTTCGTGGATCAGGAGGCCCTGCAAGGTGCGACACAACCCTGGAA
>NZ_JBFUES010000190.1:0-9509 GCF_056403875.1 Bradyrhizobium sp. P2_E8 | reverse complement strand
CATGGGCGCCGCGAAAAAGGGGTTGGAGGCACTCAAGATCGAGTGGGACGAAGGCCCTCACGCCGGGCTGAGCACGCAGGACATCGCACACGAGTTGGAGCAGGCAACCCTCAAGGCGGGGACAGTTGCCCAGAACAATGGTGATGCCGACAAGGCGATGGCGAACGCCGAAACGAAGGTCGAGGCGAACTATCAATTGCCGTTCCTGGCGCATGCCACGATGGAGCCGATGAATTGCACGGCGCATTTCCGAGGTGGCGAATGCGAGATCTGGGTCGGCACCCAGGCGATCGCGCGTGTGCAGGCCATGGTGGCGAAAGCCGCCGGCCTGCCGGTCGAAAAGGTGATCATCCACAATCACCTCATCGGCGGCGGCTTTGGCCGACGTCTCGAGGCCGACGGCGCGGTGCGGGCGGTCGAGATCGCCAAGCAGGTCGATGGTCCCGTGAAGGTGGTGTGGACGCGTGAGGAGGATATCCAGCACGATATGTACCGTCCGAATTGGGTCGATCGCATCGCGGCCGGCCTCGATAAGGACGGCAAACCGGTCGCCTGGTCCAACCGTTTCGCCGGCTCCTCGGTGATTGCGCGCTGGCTGCCGCCAGCTTTCAAGGACGGCCTCGATCCCGACACGACCGAAGGGGCGATCGATCTTGTCTATGCGCTGCCGAACTTCCACGTCGAATATGTTCGCGTCGAACCGCCCGGCATCCCGACGGCGTTCTGGCGCAGCGTCGGTCCCTCGCACAACGTCTTCGTCACCGAGAGCTTCATCGATGAGCTGGCGGCGGCTGCGAGGCAGGACGCGGTGGCCTATCGCCGTGCGCTGCTCGACCACAATCTGCGGGCGAAGGCCGTGCTCGATCTGGCGGCGGAAAAAGCCGACTGGGGCGCTCCGCTGCCTAAGGGGCGCGGCCGCGGCATCGCTTTGCAATATGCGTTCGGCAGCTATCTCGCGCAGGTCGCCGAGGTCGAGGTGGCCAGGGATGGCTCTGTTCGGGTGCATCGCGTGGTCTGCGCGATGGATTGCGGCACCGTGGTCAATCCCGACACGGTACAGGCGCAGATCCAGAGCGGTGTCATGTTCGGCGTGACCGCAGCGCTCTACGGCGAGATCACGTTGAAGAAAGGCCGCATCGAACAGGCCAACTTCGACACCTACCAGATGCTGCGCATCAACGAGGCACCGGCAATCGACGTGCACGTGGTCAGGAGCACCGAACCGCCGGGCGGTATGGGTGAGGCCGGTACGTCGGGCATTGTCCCTGCGATCGCCAATGCCGTCTTCGCCGCCACCGGGAAGCGGCTCCGCAAGATGCCGATCGATGCCGAGACACTGAAGGCGTGATCAGAAGGGATATCGGACCAGGAGGAGAAGCGACATGATCCGCAAGGCAACTGCAGTTTGGCAAGGGAGCGGCCGCGACGGGAGCGGTCACCTGTTCAGCGAGTCCGGCGCGCTCGCCGAGACGCCTTATTCGTTCAAGACGCGCTTCGACAACGAGAAGGGCACCAATCCCGAGGAACTGATCGCAGCAGCACATGCTGGCTGCTTCACCATGGCGCTGGCCTTTGGCCTGCAACTCGCAGGCTTCACGCCGACCGAGCTCACGACTGAAGCAGTCGTCACGCTWGAATCCGAAGGCAAGGGATTCCGGATCGGCAAATCGGCACTCACCTTGCGCGGCAAGGTGCCGAATCTCGACGACGCCGGGTTTGTCCGCATCGCCCGCGAAGCCGAGCAGAATTGTCCGGTGTCGAAGGTTCTCAAGGCCGCGATCACGCTCGACGCGAAATTAGTCTGATTGACCGTCGGAAGGAGAGAGCCATGACCGTCAAACATCAGCCCGATCAAGCCGATTTCAGGGCGATCCTGCCCGAACAGATCGACTGGAAACCGTTCCCCGCATTTCCGCCCGGCGCTCGCCTAGCGGTCGTGGTCGGCCGTCCCACCGAGCCCGGTCCCTATGTGGTCAGGGTGAAGGTGCCGGCAGGCGCAAAACTGATGCCGCACAAGCATCCGGAGGATCGCATCTATACGGTCATGTCCGGCGTCTTCTACATCGGGCTCGGCGAGGCGTTCGACGGAGACAAGGTGCAGGCCTATCCGCCCGGAAGCGTCGTCGTGCTGCCGGGCGAGACCTGGCACTACCACTGGGCGAAATCCGGCGAATACGTCACGCAGGTCTCGGCGATCGGTCCGCTCGGCCTGGAATACCGTGACGCGCACGACGACCCGCGTCACCAGCACGCGTGAATCACCCGCTCCGGCCCGCATACGCGGCTCGGAGCATGCCGGAGGGCATGGAAGATGATCATCACCGGCGTTGAGCCCATTCCGTTGCGGATCCCGTTCAAGCCGGGAAATCCGTCCGATGCCTCGGCCTGGGGTGATGGCAACCTCCCGGCCGCCGATTCGCTGCTTGTCCGTGTGACGACGGACCAGGGCCTGATCGGTTGGGGCGAAGCGTTCGGCTTTCGTGCGGTCGCTTCCGTGAAGCTCGCGATTGACCAGCTGATCGCGCCGCTTGTTATCGGCCAGGATGCCACGCGGATCGGGCCGTTGATGCTGGACGTGCAGAAGAAGCTGCATGTGTTCGGACGCGGCGGGGCGCTGGCATTTGCCATCTCAGCGCTCGATATCGCCCTTTGGGATATCGCAGGCAAGGCCGCCAACATGCCGTTGTGCCAGCTTTTGGGCGGCGGCGCGGCCGACCTGGCCTGTTATGCAAGCTTGGTCCGCTATTCGGATCCTTCTCTCGTCCGGACCAGCGTTCGGCAGGCGATCGAGGCCGGATTCGATACGCTCAAGCTTCACGAGATCGAGCTCCCTGCGATCCGTGCGGCACGTGACGAATCCGGTCCGGACGCCGAGCTGATGCTCGACGTCAACTGTTCCTGGACACCGGCGCAAGCGCACGCCATTGCCGACGATCTCAAGCCGATTGATCTCAAATGGCTGGAGGAGCCGCTTTGGCCTCCGGAGAACTTCGGCGGTCTCACCGAGTTGCGGAAGGGGACAGGCATCCCGATCGCTGCTGGCGAAAACGTCTACACGCTGATGGATTTCGAACGCTTGTTGGCGACGAGGTCGGTGGATTTCGTCCAGCCAAGCCCGGCGAAGATGGGAGGGATCAGCGAGCTGCGCAAGGTGTTTCCGCTCGCTGCGATCTACAACACTACCGTGATGCCGCACTCATTCTATGACGGCCCAGGTTTGCTGGCCGCGATCCACGCGACCGCGGCGCTCGGCACGACCGATTCCATGATCGAGTGGCGTTGGTTCGACCTCGAAGCCATCATCTACGGTCGCGCGCTCGGGCCGAAGCACGGCCGGATCTCCGTGCCTCAAGGCCCCGGTCTTGGAATTGATCCCGATCCCGACGTCGTTGAAAAATTTCGATTGCCAGTATGAGAGCGCGCTCGCGACGCAGCGCTCGGAAATCACAAGGAAGATAACCATGTCCAATGTTTCTTACGTCTCCGGACCACGCGCCAGAACTGGTCTTCATCCGTCGCGCCAGGCACTCCGGCGGGTCGCCCTGGCATTCGCTGGAGCACTTGCGGTCGCCGGCGCTGCCGCTTTCGGCCATTACTATCTCACCATCGGCCGCTACCTGGAAACGACTGACGACGCCTATGTCAAAGCCGATTCCACTATCATCGCGCCGAAGGTTTCCGGCTACATCGGCGAAGTTTTGGTTTCCGACAACGAGCCGGTCAAAGCGGGGCAGCTTCTGGCGCGGATCGACGACCGCGATTTCAAGACCGCGCTCCAGCAGGCGCGTGCCGATGTCGCGGCCTCGGAAGCCGCGGTGAATAACCTCAACGCGCAAATCGAATTGCAAGAACCGCTGATCCGGCAGCAAGCGTCCGAGGTGGACGCCACAGAGGCCAATCTGAAGTTCGCGAGAGAAGAGCGTGCCCGCTATGACGACCTGATGAAGTCCGGCTCCGGCACGGTGCAGCGCGCGCAGCAGACCGACGCAGCGCTGCGTGCCCAAAGCGCGCAGCTGGAGCAGGGCAAGGCGGGGCTGATCGCGGCGAACAAGAAGGTCGAGGTGCTCTCGACCCAACGCGCCCAGGCACTGGCGCAGCTCGACCATGCCCGCGCGGTCGAGCAGCAGGCGGCGTTGAATCTTTCCTATACGGACATCACCGCACCTGTCACGGGCAACGTCGGCGCCCGTTCGCTGCGAGTCGGCCAGTATGTCCAGGCTGGTACGCAGTTGATGGCCGTAGTTCCGCTGGATGCGGTCTATGTGGTCGCAAATTTCAAGGAGACCCAGCTGACCCATGTGCGCAACGGCCAGCCTGTCGAACTCAGGATCGACAGCTTCCATTCGACAACGCTGACAGGCCATGTCGACAGCCTGTCGCCGGCGAGCGGCCTGGAGTTCGCCCTGCTGCCGCCCGACAATGCGACCGGCAACTTCACCAAGATCGTGCAGCGCGTTCCCGTGAAGATCGTGTTCGACGGAAAGAACCTCAAAGGTTTGCTGCGTCCCGGAATGTCGGCGGTGCCCACCATTGATACGAAGTCGACGGTTCTCGCCGAGCGGGACGAGAAAAGGCGGCTCGCGTCGGGCGGCCCTGAGCCCCGCAGTTGAGCGAATGCGCGTGGTGAAGGGGATCTCCCTTCGCGGCCGAGGAGACGACCATGGACACAGTGCAGACCATCGATGCCATTCCCGCCGGCGAAAATCGGCCAGCCGTGGCGGCGCCAACGGCTCCAGCCGTCCCCGTGAAGACGTGGGTCGCGGTGATCGGCGCCACGCTGGGCGCATTCATGGCAGTGCTCAACATCCAGATCGTCAACGCCTCGCTTGCCGATATTCAGGGCGGAATTGGTGCCGGTATCGATGACGGCGGCTGGATCGCGACCTCCTACCTGATTGCGGAGATCGTGGTGATCCCGTTGAGTGGCTGGCTTGCTCAGGTGTTCTCGATCCGCATCTACCTCCTGACCAATGCCTTCCTCTTCCTGGTGTTCTCGGCGGCCTGCGCAGTCGCGCAAGATTTACCGCAGATGATCGCGCTACGCGCCGTGCAGGGCTTTACCGGCGGCGTGCTGATTCCCATGGCATTCACGCTGATCATCACCTTGTTGCCGAAAACCAAGCAGCCGATCGGCCAGGCGCTGTTTGCGATCTCGGCGACGTTTGCGCCGGCGATCGGGCCGACCATCGGCGGCTATCTGACAGAGAACTGGGGCTGGCAGTACATCTTCTATGTCAACGTCGTGCCCGGCGCGGTCATGATCGGCATGCTCTATTTTTCGCTGGAATCAACTCCGATGAGGCTCTCGTTGCTGCGCGACGGCGATTGGCCGGGTATCGTCACCATGGCGATCGGGCTCTCTGCGTTGCAGACGGTTCTGGAGGAAGGCAACAAGGATGACTGGTTCGGCTCGCCCCTCATCGTCCGTTTCGCCGTCATTGCCGCGACCGCGCTGCCGCTGTTCGTCATCATCGAACTGACCAGCAAGAAGCCGCTGTTGAACCTGCGCCTGCTGTTCCGCCGCAGTTTCGGCTTCGGTGTTCTCGCGAACTTCCTGCTTGGCGTCGCCTTGTACGGTTCGGTCTACATTCTGCCCGTCTATTTATCTCGAATCCAGGGCTACAATTCCGAGCAGATCGGCGCGGTGCTGGCATGGACCGGATTGCCGCAGCTTGTGCTGATCCCGCTGGTGCCAAGGCTGATGAAGCTGGTTGATCCGCGCATCATGATCAGCGTCGGCTTTGCGCTATTCGCGGCTTCCAACTTCATGAACATCTATATGACCAATGATTATGCGGCCGATCAGTTGTTCTGGCCGAATGTTGTCCGTGCCGTGGGTCAGGCGCTCATGTTCGCGCCGCTCTCGGCGGTCGCAACTGCCGGCATCGAGCCGCAGAATGCCGGGTCTGCGTCTGCGTTGTTCAACATGATGCGCCAGCTCGGCGGCGCTATCGGCATTGCGGCGCTGCAAACGCTGCTGACCAAGCGCGAGCAGTATCACTCCAACGTGCTGTCCCCGTCGGTATCCATGCTGGAGCAGGCAACGCGAAGCCGGCTGGATCAACTGACAGACTACTTCATGAACCACGGCGTGATCGACCGCGTCGACGCCGCACATCGCGCCTATGTCGCGATTGGAAAGGTCATCCAGAAGCAGGCCTTCATTCTGGCCTTCAGCGACACCTTCTACGCGTTAGGCGCGGCCCTGATCATCGCAATGCTGGCGGGGCTGATGCTCAAGAAGCCCGACCATGTGAATGCCGGCGGGGCGCACTAGACCGATTTTGCAAAGAGCTTCGCAAGGGAGAACGAGCATGAAGCCCGACATGAACCTCCACGGGTCTGCACCCGAGAACATCAAAGTGTTGAGTGTGCCTGCAAAGCCAACCAACACAATTCATTCGATCACCATCTCGATGAGGTCGATGGGAATAGGTGGCTGGTTGGTTCTCGCCGCGCTGCTCACGTTATTCGTCGGTACCGTCTACGTTTCCTATCTGGGTTGGACGAGMGCAGCCGGGACTGACGTTCCAGCCTCGGGATATAKTGCACTCGTAATCGGCGTGATTTGTTCTCTTGCCGTTGGCTTCGGCCTCATGGCGCTGGTTTTTTACAGCAGCCGGGCCGGGTACGACGAGCCCGCGAGACTGGTGCAAAAGGACGACGCTCCCTCAGACGGGAGAACGCCTGGATGATGTCAGCTCAACCGATGGCGCGCACGACGAGATCCATTGAGGCTGATGGATTCGACAGCGACCTCATTTCGATTCCATCGAACTATGAGAACGTGTTGCGGCGCAGTCCGCTTCCACCGGACACCCACAGATTACACTCGTCGCTTTCCGCGCGATCTCCCTCAGCTCGGCCCGGCGAGCGCCGGCGCGAGCGCGGATGGCGATGGTATGCATCGTGGCTGACGCGAGAACCGCAAGCGCCGCTGGATCGGCATCCTGCTTTAATTCGCCTCTCTCGCGTGCTGTGCAAAGGCGAGCTTCAAAGTCGGCGTCGATCATACGGAGCCCCGTGGCAACGCTCTTCCGGATCTCTGCATCTTCAACCGCCTCGGCTACTGCGGTTCCGATCACAAAGCAGCCGCGCGCGGCGCCTTTGCGCGGAATATAGAAGGACAGCGCCGCGTCGTAGGCGAGCATCAGCGCTTCGGCCAAGGGACGGTCCCCTGCGAGAGCCTCGCGCGTGGCGGCCAGGGTGAGCTCCCAATAGCGTGCGAGAGCCTCGAGATAGAGCGCGTGCTTGTTGCCGAACGCAGCATAGAGGCTCGGTGGGCTCATTCCAGCCGCGGCAGCGATCTTGTCCAGCGAGGTACCCGAATAGCCGGTCCTCCAGAAGGTCTCCGTGACCTGCTTGAGTGCTGCCTCTGTGTCATAGGTGCGCGGTCGCCCGCGAGCTGCCGGTTCCGTTGCGCTCTTCCTTCGGGGCATGTCGAGATACCTCGTCCTTTCGTGCTGGTACGAGATTTATATCAATCGTTATAAAAAACAACCTGAGAGACCCTTGATTACGGTGCCGAGGTACAATAATTGTAACGAACGTTATAAAATATGTGATGAGGTCCTTCCATGCGGTTAGATCTTTTGCCGGTCGCCGGCACCGTGGGCGAACGCGAGGGTGCGGCGGAGACGCAGTTCGATCGAATCGTGGAAGGCTCGCCGCCCGACCGCGCGGTCGCAGTACCCAGAAGGAGCGTAATGGAGCGGTTGCGCCGGCCGTTGATGCTCGCTGTGCCGCTCGTGGTGGCCGTACTCGGAGCCGCCGTGTATTTTGCGCAGGAGCCCTACGTCTCGACCGATAATGCGTTCGTTCGGGCAGCGAAAGTAACGCTCAACGCCCGGGTTTCCGGCCAGGCGGTCGAGATCGCCGTGCACGACAATGAGAGCGTGCGGCAGGGCCAAGTGCTGTTCCGCATCGACCCGGAGCCCTACCAGATTGCGGTCGATCAGGCGGAGGCTCGGCTCGGCAGCGCACGCCTTCAGATCGACGGGCTCAAGGCAACCTATCGCCAGCAACAGGCCGAGCTGCAGTCGGCAAGGGATTCGGCGACCTTCGACGAGCGCGAGTACGACCGCAAGAAGATGCTGGTCGCCTCCGATTTCACGCCGCGCGCGGTCTTCGAGCGGGCCGAGACCAATCTTAAGGTGTCCCGCCAGCGCATATCATCGATCGAACAACAGATCGCCAATACGATCGTGGCCCTGGATGGAGATCCAGATATCGACGTCAATCGTCATCCGACGGTTCGTGCGGCCAAGGCGCAGCTCGACCGGGCACGGCTCGATCTCTCCTATGCGACAGTGACGGCCCCCGAGGACGGCGTCGTGACCAGGGTCGACGACCTGCAGATCGGCGGCTTCGTCAATGCCGGAGCGCCGGTGTTCTCGCTGCTGTCGAGCCGTCGGATCTGGATCGAGGCGAATTTTCGCGAAACAGGGCTGACTCACATGCGTACGGGCCAAGAGGCAACGATCGACGTCGATGCGTATCCTGATCGCAGGTTCAGGGCGCACATCGTCAGCATGAGTCCCGGTACCGGATCGGATTTCTCGGTGCTGCCCCCCGAAAATGCGACCGGAAACTGGGTCAAGGTCGTCCAGCGTCTGCCGGTGCGCCTCGAGTTCGATGATGTCGACGCGAGCAGGCCGTTGTTCTCGGGCATCAGTGTCACTGCTCGCGTCGATACCGGATACCGCAGCAGTTTGCGCCATCTGCTTCAGCCTGCGCAGGCGAGGGAGGTCAAATGAGTGTCGCCCTCCCATCGACCGCTGCCGCCGATGGCCATCGCGCCATGTCGCTCGCGGCTCTCCTGGCGACCTACATGCAGGCCGTCAACATTTCGCTGCCCAATGCGGCGCTCCCGCACATCCAGGGAACCCTGTCGATGGCCAATGACGAGGTCGGGTGGGTGTTCTCCTCTTATATTGCGGCGAGCGCCGTATCCATGTCGGTCACGAGCTGGCTTGCGGGACGCTATGGACGGAAGTCGGTTTACCAATTCTCCCTTGCCGTCTTCGCGCTTGGTCTTGTGCTGGATACGCTGGCGACGTCGTCCGTCCAGTTCGCGCTCGCCCGGATCGTTCAGGGAGCAGCAAGCGGGCCGCTGGCTCCGCTTTCGCTGGCGATCCTGCTCGAGGTGCAGCCGCCTGCGCGGCATGCCCGCCTAAGCCTGGCGTGGACGGTGTGCTCCCTGCTCGGCATCAGCAGCGGGGCGAGTATCGGCGGCTGGTTCAGCGAATATTTCGGCTGGCGGTCGATCTTCTATGTCAGCCTGCCGGTCACGGCATTCATTTTTCTCGCCATGGCGTTCTGGCTTCGCGAGAAGAGGGCGGAGCGGAGGCAACCCTTCGATTTTTTCGGTCTGGCGACTTTTTCGTTCGGCATGATCGGCTTGCAAGTGCTGCTCGACCGGAGCGAGCGCCTGGAATGGTTCGAATCCAGGGAAATCTGGATCGAAGCGGTGGTCTCGGTTCTGGGATTCTATCTGTTCGTCGTGCATG
>NZ_JBFUES010000189.1:0-9515 GCF_056403875.1 Bradyrhizobium sp. P2_E8 | reverse complement strand
CCACGCTGCCTTCAATGGGAAGGCTTTGCCGGGAGCTAACTCGCATCAGCCTGTGGCGGCAATTTAAACCCTTTGTTTACCTTAACCGCCCGGCGGCCGGCGCCCCAAACGAAAAAGGCCCCGCCTTTCGGCGGGGCCCTTCCTCACTCACTCCTGCTCACTCGCAACTACTCACACAACTGCTCACTCCTGGGCTCCCAACTAGTCGTCCTGACCGTGCTGGCCACCCTGCTGGCCGGGCCGGTTACCCTGGCGCATCGGGTCATTCTGCTGCTGCTGTCCGGGTTTCTGCCCGCCGCCCTGCTGCTGACCTGGCTGGTGACCTGGGCGCTGCTGACCGGGGTTCTGAGTCTGCTGACCCGGATTCTGGTTCTGCTGCTTCGTCATCGAGGGGGAACTCCCTTGTTGGACGTCAGAGGGAAAGTAACAACGGTCCCTGGATTTGGTTGCCGTGCGGAACCCGGTTCCTCGCAGCTGCGGAACCGGGGGAGATGACGTCCGTCACCAAATGAGTTCTGTACAAGCCCTTATGCCTAGGCCTGCACTGTTGCGGCCGCCAGTTCCCTCCTGTTACAAAACGAGAAGAATGCTCAAGGGCTGCCGGGGCCCGAGAAGAAACTCAATCACTCTCTCTCGAAGAGCTCCCTTTGAGCCGCGTCAGGTTTGGTAAACGGCAGCCTATGGATTATTTCGCCCAGCAGCTCATTAACGGCCTCGTGCTCGGCTCCATCTACGGCCTGATCGCGATCGGCTACACGATGGTCTACGGCATCGTCGGCATGATCAACTTCGCCCATGGCGACGTGTTCATGATCGGCGGCTTCATAGCCCTGATCACCTTCCTGATCCTGATCTCGCTCGGCCTGACCGCGATCCCGGTGATCCTGCTCGTCGTGCTGCTGGTCGCGATGGCGATCACGGCGCTTTATGGCTGGACCATCGAGCGCATCGCCTACCGGCCGCTGCGGCATTCCTTCCGCCTCGCCCCGATGCTGTCGGCGATCGGCATGTCGTTCGTGCTGACCAACTATTCGCAGGTGGCGCAAGGCGCCCGCGTCAAGCCGATCCCGCCCTTCATCACCGGCGGCTACACGCTGCATGAGAGCGCGGACGGCTTCGTCATCCAGCTCTCCAATATCCAGATCATGGTGGTCATCACCACCATCGTGCTGCTGGCGATCTTCACCTGGCTGGTGTCGCGCACGCGGCTCGGGCGCGACATGCGCGCCTGCGAGCAGGACCAGACCATGGCGGCCCTGCTGGGCGTCGACGTCGACCGCACCATCTCCATGACCTTCGTGATCGGCGCCGCGCTCGCCGCGGTCGCGGGTTTCATGTACCTGCTCTATTACGGTCTGGTCGACTTCTTCATGGGCTTCGTTGCCGGCATCAAGGCCTTCACGGCGGCCGTGCTCGGCGGCATCGGCTCGCTGCCCGGCGCCATGCTCGGCGGTCTTGCGATCGGCCTGATCGAGACGTTCTGGTCGGCCTATTTCTCGGTCGAATACAAGGACGTCGCGGCATTCTCGATCCTGATCGTCGTGCTGATCTTCATGCCGACCGGCCTGCTCGGCCGTCCCGAAGTCGAAAAAGTCTGACGGACCGCCGCGTGACACCCATCCCGCACAAGACCACGCACGCAAGCCGCACCGCCGGCTTGACCTACATCCTGAAAAAATCCCTGCTCAGCGCACTGGTCGCGCTGGTGCTGTTCTCACTGATGGTCGGCGTCCGAACCGAGGCCGGCTCCGACGGCCAGCTCACCTATTGGACGCGTTTCGGCGAGGTCGCAGCGCTCGTCGCCGGCGTGTTCGGAGGCTCCATCGTCATCGAGCTGCTCCGGCAATGGATCGGCCCGGCCGGCGCCGAGAAGCTGGTGCCGCCCGCGGTACAGAGCGGGATGTCGTTCGTCGGCCGCTACCTGGCGCCTGCGCTCTTGATCTTCACGCTGCTGGTGCCTGTGATCTTCTATAACCAGCGCTACATCCTCGACCTCGCGATCCTCGTGCTCACCTATGTCATGCTGGGCTGGGGATTGAACGTGGTGGTTGGCCTCGCCGGCCTGCTCGATCTCGGTTACGTCGCCTTCTATGCGGTCGGCGCCTATTCCTACGCGCTGCTTGCCACCAATTTCGGCTGGTCGTTCTGGGTGTGCCTGCCGCTCGCGGGCATCCTCGCCGCGTTCTGGGGCGTGCTGCTCGGCTTTCCCGTGCTGCGCCTGCGCGGCGACTATCTCGCCATCGTGACGCTCGCCTTTGGCGAGATCATCCGCCTCGTCATCATCAACTGGCAAAGCCTGACCGGCGGCCCCAACGGCGTCCCCGGCATTCCCCGCCCCTCCTTCTTCGGCATCCCGCTCGACAACAGCGACGACGGGCTCGCCGCCAAGCTCGGCATCGAGTACTCGCCGACCCATCGCATCGTCTTCTTGTTCTATTTGATCCTGGCGCTCGCGCTGCTCACCAACTGGGTGACGATCCGCCTGCGCCGCCTGCCGATCGGCCGCGCCTGGGAGGCCTTGCGCGAGGACGAGGTCGCCTGTCGCGCGCTCGGCATCAACACCACGACCACCAAGCTGACCGCGTTCGCGACCGGCGCGATGTTCGGCGGCTTTGCCGGTGCGTTCTTCGCGACCCGCCAGGGCTTCATCAGCCCGGAATCCTTCACCTTCCAGGAATCGGCGCTGGTGCTGGCCATCGTCGTGCTCGGCGGCATGGGCTCGCAACTCGGCGTGGCGCTTGCCGCGCTGGCCATGATCGGCGGCTTCGAGCTGTTCCGCGGCCTCGAGACCTACCGCATGCTGGTGTTCGGCATGGCCATGGTGCTGATCATGATCTGGCGGCCGCGCGGCCTGATCGGCCATCGCGCGCCGACTGTGTATCTGACCAAGGCGCAGGCGATCTCCTCCGACCTCGTCAAGGAAGGGCACGGATGAGCGGCGACAAGATTCTCAGCGTCGACCAGCTGACCATGCGCTTCGGCGGCATCGTGGCCGTGCAGGACCTGTCGTTCTCGGCCGAGCGCAAGAAGATCACCGCGCTGATCGGGCCGAACGGCGCCGGCAAGACCACCGTTTTCAACTGCATCACCGGCTTCTACAAGCCGAGCGGCGGTTCCATCCGCCTCGCCCATGACGACGGCAAGATCATCGCGCTCGAGCGGCTGAACGATTTCCGCATCGCAAAGCAGGCCAAGGTGGCGCGCACCTTCCAGAACATCCGCCTGTTTCCCGGCATGACCGCGCTGGAAAACCTGATGGTGGCGCAGCACAACGCCTTGATGCGGGCCTCCGGCCTCACCTTCCTCGGCCTGATCGGTGCGCCCGGCTATCGCGATGCCGAGAAGCGCGCGATCGATCTGGCCACCGACTGGCTCAGGCGGGTCAACCTGCTCGACCGCGCCGACGATGCCGCCGGCAATTTCGCCTATGGCGACCAGCGACGGCTCGAAATCGCGCGGGCGATGTGCACCGAGCCCGCGCTTCTGTGTCTGGACGAGCCCGCCGCCGGCCTCAACGCGCGCGAGAGCGCCGCCTTGAGCGAACTCCTGCTCTCGATCCGCAACGAGCTCGGCACCTCGATCCTCCTGATCGAGCACGATATGTCGGTGGTGATGGAGATCTCCGACCACATCGTGGTGATGGACCACGGCGTGAAGATCGCGCAAGGCACGCCGCGCCAGGTTCGCGACGATCCCAAGGTGATCGCCGCCTATCTCGGCGCCGACGAGGAAGAGGCGGTCGCCGTGATGGAGGGCGGGTCGTGACTTCGGCGTCTACTCCCCTGCTCGCGATCCGCAGCCTTCGCGCCGCCTACGGCAAGATCGAGGCGCTGAAGGGCGTCGACGTCGAGATCAATGCCGGCGAGATCGTGGCGCTGATCGGCGCCAACGGCGCCGGCAAGTCGACGCTGATGATGACGATCTTCGGCAAGCCGCGGGCCCGCGCCGGCCAGATCCTGTACGAGGGCCGCGACATCACCGACGTGCCCACCCACGAGATCGCGCATTTGCGCATCGCGCAATCGCCGGAGGGACGGCGCATCTTCCCGCGCATGAGCGTGGCGGAAAACCTCCAGATGGGGGCCGACGCCACCGGATGCACCGATTCCGAACGCGACGCGACGCTGGCACGCGTCTTCTCGCTGTTTCCGCGGCTGAAGGAGCGCTACGCGCAGCGCGGCGGAACCCTGTCCGGCGGCGAGCAGCAGATGCTGGCGATCGGCCGCGCCTTGATGAGCCGTCCCCGCCTGCTCCTGCTCGACGAGCCCTCGCTCGGGCTCGCGCCGCTGATCGCGCGCCAGATTTTCGATGCGATCCGCACCCTGAACCGGCAGGACGGCCTGACCGTCCTGATCGTCGAGCAGAACGCCAACCATGCGCTCAAGCTCGCCCATCGCGGCTATGTCATGGTCAATGGCCTGATCACGCTGGCCGGTACCGGCGCCGAGTTGCTGCAGCGCCCCGAGATTCGCGCCGCCTATCTGGAAGGCGGCCGACACGGCTGAGGCGGGCCACRTGCGGCCGAATTTGGCGAGATATCTGCGCCAATGCCCGTATTTTGCCGGTGACTTCTCCTCGAATTCGTTCAAGAATGGCATCGGTTTAGACCGGGCATGCCCGGCAACTTCCACAGGCGACCACCCGCGAGGTATCTCATGAAATCACTGAAACTCATCGGTCTGGCATTCGGCGCATCGATCGCGTTGTCGAGCGCGGCATTCGCGCAGGATGTCAGCATCGCAGTCGCAGGTCCGATGACCGGCGGCGAGTCCGCCTTCGGCCGCCAGATGRAGAACGGCGCCGAGATGGCCGTGGCCGATATCAACGCCGCCGGCGGCGTCAACGGCAAGAAACTCGCGCTCTCGGTCGAGGACGATGCCTGCGATCCGAAGCAGGCCCGCTCGGTCGCCGAGAAGATCGCCGGCGCGAAGATGCCGTTCGTCGCCGGGCACTATTGCTCGTCGTCGTCGATCCCCGCATCCGAAGCCTATGCCGACGGCAACGTGCTCCAGATCACCCCGGCTTCGACCAATCCTCTGTTCACCGAGCGCAAGCTCTGGAACGTGGCACGCGTCTGCGGCCGTGACGATCAGCAGGGCCTGATCGCGGCGCAGTACATCGCCAAGAACTTCAAGGGCAAGAACATTGCGATCCTCAACGACAAGACCACCTACGGCAAGGGTCTTGCGGACGAGACCAAGAAGGCGCTCAACAAGGCCGGCGTCACCGAGAAGATGTACGAGTCCTACAACAAGGGCGACAAGGACTTCAACGCGATCGTCTCGCGCCTGAAGCGCGACAACATCGATCTCGTCTATGTCGGCGGCTACCATCAGGAGAGCGGCCTGATCCTGCGCCAGATGCGCGACCAGGGTCTCAAGACGGTGCTGATGGCCGGCGACGCACTCGCCGACAAGGAGTACGCCTCCATCACCGGCCCGGCCGGCGAAGGCACCCTGTTCACCTTCGGCCCCGATCCGCGCAACAAGCCGACCGCCAAGAAGATCGTCGATGCCTTCAAGGCCAAGAACATCGACCCCGAAGGCTATACGCTCTACACCTATGCGGCGATGCAGGTCTGGTCGCAGGCGGCCAAGAAGGCCGGCACCACCGATGCCAAGAAGGTCATGGAGGCGATGAAGGCCGGCAAATGGGACACCGTGATCGGCCCGATCGAGTATGACGCCAAGGGCGACATCAAGCAGATCGACTACGTCGTCTACAAATGGGATGCCAAGGGCGGCTACACCGAGATCAAAGGCAGCGGCACCTAACGCGTCGGCCTCAGGGCCGCCATCCAAGCGTCATCACGCCCCGGCTCGCCCGGGGCGTTCTTCTTTTAGGCAACGGCTTTGGGCAAGGGTCAGACGGCTGCGGGCACTTCTCCGCCCGCTGCGGTCTGGGCCTTCCGCAGCGCTTGCAGGAGATCGTTCGGCCGAAACGGTTTTTGCAGGCAGACCACGTTGGCAAGGTGAGGCGATTGATCCATGAAATCCAGCGTCGTCATCCCGGACACCGCGATGATCGGGAGTCCCGGGGCGCGCTCGCGCAGGCTCGCGATGACGTCGACGCCGCTGGTGTCACCAAGGAAGATATCGACGATCGCCGCGTCAAACGGGCTTTCTTCGAAGGCGTTCAGCCCGGCCGCGCCGCTTTCGGCCTCCACGACCTCGAAACGATGGACCCGAAGCACGATCCCGACCATCGCGCGGACGTCCTTCTGGTCGTCGATGACGAGAACGCGGGGCATAGGGAACAACTCCCGGATACTGGGATCAAAATCGACGATTCAGACCTGGAACCCACGACGGCCGAAGGGCATTATGGCACCGTCCAGTAAATCGCATCTTACCCGATCCCTATTCCGTGGTCCCACCAGAATTAAGAAATCTGTAACCTTCGGTTGAGTCGCGGCCGCAACAGTCCAGAATGTGCGACCGTAACCCGCTACCATAGCGCTGGCCTGCGGGGATTTGAATGACGTCGATGAAGATGGCGAAGACCGGTCTGCGAGAGGTGGACGTGCCCGCAACGATCGACCGAAGCACATTCCTTTCGACCCTGCCGGCCACCGCGACCGACCGCACCGCTGCATTGGCAGTCGTCGGCATATCCGCGATCCTGTTCGCATTGACAGTCCCGTTCGCGGGCACCCCGCTCCTCCCCGTCCCGGGCTTTGTCGCGAGCTATCAATCGGCCCTCGCCGTGAGCGACGTCGTGACCGCCGYGCTGCTGCTGTCGCAGTTTTCGGTGCTGCGGACCCGCGCGCTGCTGTGGCTCGCGAGCGGCTATCTGTTCACCGCCGCGGCGGCGCTGGTTCATGCCTTCACCTTCCCCGGACTGTTCACCCCGACCGGACTTCTCGGCGCGGGCCAGCAAACCACGGTCTGGCTCTACATGATCTGGCACGCCGGCTTCCCGATATTCGTGCTGGGTTATGCCTGGCTGAAGGAGGCCGACGGCGGTGCCAGGATCCGCGGCGCGACGACCAAGGCGATCTACACCATCGTGTTGGGCGTCGTCGCCGCCATGGCCGTCTTCGCCTGGATCGTCACCGCCCAGCACGATCTGCTCCCGGTCCTGCTGCGCGACGGCCACTACACGCCGACCATGATCGGCGTCGTGTCCTTCGTGTGGTCGCTCAGCTTTGCCGCCCTCGTCTCGCTCTGGTTCCGCAGGCCGCATTCGGTGATCGACGTCTGGCTCATGGTCGTTATGTGCGCCTGGCTGTTCGACATCGCGCTCTCGGCGATCGTGAACGTCGCGCGCTTCGATCTCGGCTTCTACGCCGGCCGCCTCTACGGGCTCTGCGCGGCGACTTTCGTGCTCGCGGTGCTCCTGGTCGAGAATGTCCGCCTCCAGGCGCAGACCGCGAGCATGGTCGGCGCGCTGAAGCGCCGATCGGACGCCGAGCGCGACTATCACGCCGAGCGCGAGCGGCTGTTCACCGCCGTCGTCGAATCCTCCAACGACGCCATCATCACCAAGTCGCTCGACGGCACCATCACGACCTGGAACAGCGCGGCCGAGCGCGTCTTCGGCTACTCCGCCGACGAGGCGGTCGGCCGTTCCATCGACATCATCATGCCGGACGATCAGCGTGACGATGTCGCCGAGAACCTGGCCCGCACCCGCAACGGCGAGGTCATCGACCAGCAGGAGACCGTACGGMTGCACAAGAGCGGCCAGCCCATCGACGTGGTGCTGAGCCAGGTCCCGCTGCGATCGACCGAGGGCAGGATCATCGGCGCGTCCAAGGTGGCCCGCGACGTCACCGAACGGAAGCGAGCGGAGATGGCGCTCAATCGGGAGATCGAGGAGCGCCAGCGCATTTTCGAGACCTCGCAGGACCTGATCCTGGTCACCGATGGTTACGGCAATTTCATCCAGGTCAGCCCCAGTGTGAAGGACATCCTCGGCTTCAGCCCGGACGACATGGTCGGGCACAGTGCGATCGAGTTCATCCACCCCGATGACCTCGAGAGGACGCGCAGCGAGATGCGCGCGGCGCGGCGCGGCGCGGTCAAGCGCAGCTTCGAGGCGCGCTACTATCACTACGACGGTCACGAGGTCACGCTGAACTGGATGGGCACCTGGTCCGAGCCGGTGAAACGCCATTTCTTCATCGGCCGCGACCTCACCGAGAAGCAGGCCGCCGAAGCCCAGCTCCGGCAGGTCCAGAAGATGGATTCGATCGGCCAGTTGACGGGCGGCGTCGCCCACGACTTCAACAACGTGCTGACCGTCATCACCGGCACGATCGGCATCCTGTCGGATGCGGTCGCCGACCGGCCCGAGCTCGCCGCCATCACCAAGCTGATCGACGACGCCGCCGAGCGCGGCGCGCAACTGACCAAGCACCTGCTCGCCTTCGCCCGCAAGCAGCCGCTCCAGCCGCGCGAGATCGACGTCAACGCGCTGATGCTCGAGGCCGCCAAGCTGCTGCATCCGACGCTGGGCGAGCAGATCACCATCATGCCTCAGCTCACCGAGGATGCCTGGCCGACGCTGGTCGACCCCGGCCAGCTCTCCACCGCCATCCTCAACCTCGCGCTGAACGCGCGCGATGCCATGCCCGACGGCGGCACCCTGGTACTCGAGACCCGCAACGTCTTCCTCGACGACGGCTATGCCAGCATGAATCCCGACATCGTTGCCGGCAATTACGTGATGATCGCGGTCAGCGACACCGGCAGCGGAATTCCGGCCGATCTGATCGAGCGGGTGTTCGATCCGTTTTTCACGACCAAGGAGGTCGGCAAGGGCACCGGCCTCGGGCTCAGCATGGTGTTCGGCTTCGTCAAGCAGTCCGGCGGCCACATCAAGATCTACAGCGAGGAAGGCCACGGCACGAGCGTGAAGATCTACCTGCCGCGCTCCACCGGCGTGCAGGAAACCGAGTTCGAGGCACTCCAAAACGCGCCGGTCGCCGGCGGCAGCGAGAAGATCCTGATCGTCGAGGACGACGCGCTGGTACGGCAATATGTCGTGACCCAGATCAAGAGCCTCGGCTATGCCGCGCTCGAAGCCGGTAACGCGGCCGAAGCCCTCACCATCATCGACGCGGACAAGGGCATAGACCTGCTCTTCACCGACGTCATCATGCCGGGCGCCATGAATGGCCGTCAGCTCGCCGATGAAGCGGCCCGCCGCCGCCCCGACCTGAAGACGCTGTTCACCTCGGGCTACACCGAGAACGCCATCGTCCACCACGGCCGGCTCGACTCCGGCGTGCTGCTGCTGGCCAAGCCCTACCGCAAATCCGAGCTCGCCAAGATGCTCCGGACCGCGCTGGCGAGTTGAGCCTGCGGCATCTCTGCGCTATCGCAGAAGCGAACTCCTCATCAGCGCGCGAGGCCACCTTGAAAAACCTTCTCACCGACATCGCCGGCGTCCGCGTCGGCCATGCCGAGGATGCCAAAGTCGCCTCCGGCACGACCGCGATCATCTTCGATTCCCCTGCGGTCGCGGCGATCGACGTCCGCGGCGGCGGTCCCGGCACGGCGGTCCCGGCA
>NZ_JBFUES010000188.1:0-10408 GCF_056403875.1 Bradyrhizobium sp. P2_E8 | reverse complement strand
AGGAGCTTGCGCCACGCTGAAGCTCGAGCTCGCGCGCCATCAGCGTCGGATCTATGTCCGCAATCAGCTCATGGACAGCGTGCTGCATCGCCATGTAGGTCTTCAACTGATGTGATTTGAGATCACTGAAGCCCTGTGCAAAGGCGCGCTGTGCGTCGAGGTAGCTACGCGTCGGCGGCCCAAAGAGAATGCGCATCGCCTCTTCCGCGGTCGGCGAGAATTTCAGCGGATTATTTTCGAGAGCTTGGACGGTGGTCTGGCTTGTGCTGCGGGTCAGCTGTTTGGCTTGGGTTCGTGCTTGCAGCAGCGCCATGAGATTATCCACGGTCATACGCAAGATGATGCCAAGCTGTTCGGCGAGTTCGGCGTCGGACTTGTTGGCAAAGAAATTGTCCGGCAATCCTGCAGCGCGCGCCACCAGTCGCGCGAACTCGGTACCGCCGATTGGCTTGGCCGTGACAGGCCCCTCGCCTGCTGCTTGCGTCTGGCGCGGCGTCGCAACCTCTTGGTGTGATGGCGATGCCGGCGGCTGTGCACCGGCTGGTTCATCATCGATCCACACCGACGGCCGGCGTGGGGTCGGCTTGACTGGGGGGCGCTCGACTTGCGGTTTCGGCGCGGTGACTGGACCCGCTGCCCAGTTCATGTCGTCGTCCTGCACGGACGGTTGGTACGGAGACGTCGGCGATGACGGTCGAAATGGGTCTACACCCGGCGCCGGGACGCTCGCCGCCCAATCCAGGAACCCCGGATTAACGGGCCGCGCAGCCTCGCGTGGCTTCTTCAACAGGTGCGGATCGATGGGCGGCGGAACGTCACGATCGGCCGTCCAAAGCTCTCCGTAATCGGCATGCTGCTGGACCGAGGGTTCGTGCGGTTGCGCCTCATGGTTTGGACTGCGCCCGCCAGCCTCATCCTCCAGCGAAACTCCGATGATGTAGTGGCCGATCGTCAGTCGGTCGCCGTCGCGCAAGCGGTGCGGCCCCCGCATGCGCTGGTCGGCACCATTGAGAAAGGTGCCGTTGGTCGAGACGTCGTGCAGCCAATAGCCGCCGTCGCGAAAGTGCACTTCGCAGTGCTTTCCGGAAATCGTCCGCGCCGGATCCGGCAGCGTCCAGTCGAGGTGACGATCCCGGCCAATATCGACCGAGCGCCTGCCGGTGACCGTAAACGACACAGGTCCGCCGTCCGGAAGGTTCGGTTCGTTCTCGATATTAAAGCGAAGCACCATCACATCGTCTCGTTAGCGCGGAGGGCGCGGTTCGCCGCGTGCCAATTGAATACCATCCTCCAGGCATGACGTCATTATCTGGTCCCGGGAGTCACGGGGGAGCCGGCAGAGGCCAATCAGCAGTGCGGCACGCACCGCCCGTGCGGCCTGATCTGGCTTGGCTTCCACAGGCGCAAATTCCGGGGGAACCACGCTTCCGCCGGACCAGCCGGCCGCCAGCGCCAACCATGTCGCTGGCTGCTCAGGATCGTTGGCATTGCCGACGGCCAGCGCCTTGTTCCGGGACTGCTCGTCCGGTTGCCGGACCCAGGTCTCCACAATATTCAGCGACCTGCTATCGCTGGTGTCAAAATGGTCGAACATCCGTCGCAGAGAGCGACATCCCCAGGCAACTGCCACGCGCCTGGGAAGCAGATAGGCACAGTAAGACACGGCCTGGTGCCAATTCCGCGTGTCGGCGGCCTCCTGAAGGAAGTCCAGCGAAGGCTTGTCGGCGTCGGCTTTGCCGACATCATAACGCGCCAAGGGGTAGGCCTGAAACAGATCCTGTACCGTGCCGAACCGAACTTGTCCCATGATCGTCAACCGACAAGGGTTGGAGTGCCGTGGGCGACCAGCGGACCACCGGCCGCGAGCGCCATGCCGGCCTGCGCCGTCATGGCGATCGTCGGCGCGTTGATGACGATGCCCGCCGGGGTCAGGATGATCTGGCTTGGACCCACCTGCAGGGTGATGTTGGCATTGGCCGTGAGCGTGATGCTGATGCCTGCGTTGACAGACTGGTCCATGGCCAAAGTGACGTGCTGACCACCCAACTGGATATCGAGCTTGTCATTGCCGTTCTTGAGCGTGGTGTTGCGCGTGTCGCCGCCAAATGCAGCTTCGCCGATGGTCCGCGTCTCGGTGTCGCGGACCGTTACGTCGTGGTCCTTCTCGGCATGCACTGTGATCTTCTCGGATCCCTTCTTGTCCTCGAAGCTCCACTCGTTGAAGCCGCCGCCACCTTTGGTGGAGTCCGACTTCAATCCCGCAATCGTCTTCTTCGAGGGCAGATCGTAGGGCAGCTTGTATTCATCATTATACACAGTGCCGATCACCAGGGGCCGGTCCGGATCCCCCTCCAGGAATTCGATAACAACTTCCTGTCCGACGCGCGGGATGATCTGACCGCCCCAGCGCTTGCCAGACCAAACCTGAGCCACGCGCAACCGGCACGACCGCTTCTTCTTCCGATCCCAGAAAAATCGGACATAGATTTCGCCCAGCGATTCAACGTCAATTTCCTCGTTCGAATTGTCGTCTTTGGTCACCACCTTGGCGGTCTGGATGCCATTGATCCTTGGCTTCGGTGTCATCATCAGCGCTCGAAACGGCCGATCGCTCGGCAGAAACTCATAGCTGCCGAAATAGACATGTTGCCCGGCGTCGCTGGGACCGCCTGTGCGGTAAGATTCAATCGAGAACGAGTGCGTGGCTCGCACCACGAGATATTCCACGTTCTGCGAGTCCTTGGAGTGCTTTTCGAGCTTCGTCAGCCCACCGGGGAACAGGTTGACCGCGTCACCATTGCCGCGACGCCGCCGGTCCATCGCCTGCTCCGCCTCGAGCTGGATCTTCGCGTAGCGCTCGCCGTCGGACTTTTCCTTGAACTTCCCGGGATAGTCGTAATACTCCATCTCCGACCGAGTGTAATGCTCGGAGCCCTTGGCATCGCTGATCAACTGAGCGTTTGGCTTCTGGTAGTTGTAGTCGTTGAGTTCGATCTTGCCGGTACGAAACCGGCGCTCCGACACCCATTCATAGATGTGCTGCTCGCCTCGACGATCGGCACCCGTCAGCGGGATGTAGGGAATCGTAGCAAGACCTTTGATCGGGCTGTGCGACGATTTGGAGTCCGCCAACACCAGCGTGTGTTTGCCGCCCTCATGCTTGAAGAAGTAGGAGATGCCGTGCTGCTCCATCAGCCGGCACACGAAATTCATGTCGGTCTCGCGGTACTGAACGCAATATTCGAGCTTCGGACAGGACCCCTCTTCGGTCAGTTTGGATTCATAGTCGGTGAAGCCACGTTCGTTGAATACCTCCTTGATGATGTCGGGCGCCTTCTTGTCCTGAAAGATCCGGCAATCAGTTGTCCGCGACAACAGCCATAACCAGGGCCTCAGCACGATCCGGTAGCTGAAATAGTCGTTCTTCACCCCGAGCCATTGGGCCTCTGTCAGAATGCCACTGAACTCGCGCTCCTTTTCATGCAGCTTTATGGTCAGCGTACACTGCTGACCGATGGCACGATCGAAGTCGAGGTCGGCATCCTCACTGAGACACTCGATGCGATACTCGAACAGTTCGCTGAGACCTTCTGAGCCTTCGAATCCGGCAAAAACCAGAACGTCCTTGCCAAGAGGCGTCTTGAGTTCGCAGAGGCGGGTATCCTGAGTAAGCTGGCCCATGTGGGCTTAAACTCCCTCCTTCGATCGAATGACCCGCTGCGAAGAGCTGATCAGACGTTATGCGATAACCACGGAAATCCTGCCCGCCACCGGCAGTGCCGGCAGGTCCGCCCCAGGGTGGTCCGGACGCTCCACAACAGCGGTCCAAAGAACCGCCCCGGTCATCAAGTAGTCGGCTCCAAGAGCTTGCCGGTTCACGCGAAAATGGCATGATCTTCGGGAATGAACCAACACCAGCAGGCATCTGACCCATGGATATAGACTAGGATCATGGATGCCCCGCGATCCGGCAGTCGCCACGGGCTCGGCAGCGGGGCCGTGGCCGAGCAGATGGACGATCGTCGTATGCTTGATGTCGCCTCCCTGACGCACCCCGTTGCCGCTGACGATCCCTGCGGGCCGGATCTCGACGCCATCGGAGACGTCCAGTATCTGAATTTCTTCGCAGGTGCGGAATCCCTGCTGCCAATGTCGTTCTTCGAGGTCGTCAATGCCAATGGGGAACGTGGACGCTTCGATCCAAAGGCAGTCGATTTTGCCGGCCAATTTGCCGCCGCACAGCCCCTTATTGCTCGTACCCGCGATCTGCGCCTGAACCTGCTGTTGGCCAAGTTTTCAATTCTCAACCGCGATCTCGACGGCTTTCTCTGCTGCCTGAAGGCGACCAACTTGCTGCTGCGCGAGCAGTGGGAAGCGGTGCATCCGAGAGGCGAGGACGGCGACTACGCGCTTCGGGCTGTCACGGTCGAAGCAATCGACGTGTTTCCGACCGTGATCAACCCGCTCCAGTTCCTTCCCCTGATCGAGAACCGCAGACACGGCAACCTCAACTACCGCGCCTATCAAATCGCCCAGGGCGAAATTCCCGCCGGTGAGGCTGACGCCGACGGGCTCGATCTCGCGACCATCGAGCGCATCGTCAGCGAGACGGATCTCGACACTCTCAAGACAGCCAGCGCGCGGTGCTCCGCGGTCGCGGCTGAAATCGCGGGCATCAAGGCGACCTGGCGTGAGAAGTTGAACTCGGGGCAACCGATCAGCCTCGACAGGCTCTCGGGCTTGGTTAACGGGATGGCTGCCTGGCTTGCGGGTCTTGTTGCGTTGCGGGATCCTACGGCAATCGCGGAAACTGCGGAAGATGTCGGTCCTGTCGATATACAGGTGCGGTCAGACACGATCGGGGTGGTGGCTTCATCCGCACAGGCATCTGCAGCGCTTGCAGCGGCGGCCGATTATTTCGCCCGAATGGAACCATCCAACCCGGCACTGTTGTTGGTGCGTCAAGCGCAGGAGATGGTCGGCAAATCATTCATTGAAGTGATGCGGATGCTGGTGCCGTCCCACGTGGAGAGCGCCGCGATCAACATCGGACGCGACAAGGTCTTCGACCTGTCGATCGAACGGATGGCCGAGCTCGCAACCTCGCTCTCATCGACGACCGATGACAGCGCTCAAGATATTGTGTTTTCAGTGGAAAATAGAGCACAGGCCTTGGGCTTGCTGACCAAGGTGGCGTCGTTTTTCCGAACCGCGGAGCCGTCCAGCCCCATCCCCTTTTTGATCGACCGCGCGCGCGACCTCGCACAACGAGATTTCCTCAGCCTTTTGAATGATGTTCTTCCTGAGGGAGCCCTTAAAACAATCGACAGATCGCATTGAACCCAGCTTTCGCTCGAGGGCACTAACTGGACACAAGGATGTTTGCCGACCGCAGCAACTTGAAGCGCCCTAGCCACTCTGCGTCGCGCAAATTCGATGTCTTTTTCGATGTCTAATGCGATTTCGTAGTGAGGGAACCATGGCTACAGACAGCGGTCAAAAATTCATTCGGCGAAACCGCGCACCACGCGTGCACATCACATACGAAGATCCTTACGACGCCGAGCGGCTGATCGAACTGCCGTTCGTCATGGGCGTCCTTTCCGACCTCTCCGGCAATAACCCTGGCGTCGAGAAGACGAAGGTCGAGGAGCGCAAGTTCCTCGAGTTCGACATGGACAATTTCGACAACCGCATGGCGGCAATCCAGCCCGGCGTGACGGCGCGTGTCGCCAATCGCCTCAACGATGGATCCGACGAAAAGATCTCGGTCAACCTGCGCTTCAACAAGATGGCAGACTTCACGCCGGTGGCCGTCGCCCGCCAGGTACCGGCTACTGCCAAGCTGCTCGAGGCGCGCGAACAACTCGCCAACCTGCTGCGCTACATGGATGGCAAGGTGGCCGCCGAGGACCAGCTCAAAAAACTTCTCGCCGATCCTCAACTGATGGCGGCGCTTCGGGAACGCGCGACAAGCCAGTCGACCGAACCTGGCACCGAGAGCTAAGGAAGGAATGGGGACCATGGCAAAAGAAGCTGTTCACAAAGAGAGCACCACCCAGGTCAAGACCGTCGAAGCTGACGAGTTTGCCACTCTGCTGAAGCAAAGCTTCAAACCGCGCACTGAACGCGCAGCGACCGAAGTCGAAAACGCGGTATCCACGCTCGTTCAAGAGGCGTTGAAGGACACGAGCGTCATCAAGTCGGACGTCCTCGACACCATCGAGGAGATGATCGCGCGGATCGACCAGAAGCTGACCGCGCAAATGAACGAGATTCTTCATACACCTGAGTTCCAGGCAATCGAAAGTGCTTGGCGCGGCCTCCACTACCTCGTCTTCAATTCCGAGACCGACGCCAACCTCAAGATCCGGGTGATGAACGTCTCCAAGAACGAGTTGTATCGGAATCTGCGGCTTTACCCCGATGCGCGCTGGGACCAGAGTCCCCTGTTCAAGCAGATCTACGAGTATGAATTCGGCCAGCTGGGCGGCGAGCCGTTCGGCTGCCTGATCGGCGACTACTATTTCAGCCACCTCCCAACCGACGTACAGTTGCTCCGCGATCTGAGCAAGATCGCCGGCGCCGCGCACGCTCCCTTCTTCAGCGGCGCCGAGCCGACGCTGATGGGAATGGACTCTTGGACCGAGCTGTCCAACCCTCGCGACATCGGTAAGGTGTTCGACACGCCGGAATATGCCGCATGGAAGGGGCTGCGCGATCAGGACGACTCACGCTATCTCGGCCTGTGCATGCCCCGCGCGCTCGGTCGCCTCCCCTACGGCGCGAAATCGGAGCCCGTGGAAGAGTTCGCCTTCGAAGAGGAGACGGACGGACACACCGGCGACAAATACGGCTGGATCAACGCCGCCTACGCAATGGCGGTCAACATCAACCGCGCCTTCAAGGAATTTGGCTGGTGCACGCGCATCCGCGGTGTGCAGTCCGGTGGCGAAGTCATCAACCTGCCGACGCACACATTCCCGACCGATGACGGCGGCGTCGACCTGAAATGCCCGACCGAGATCGCCATCAGTGATCGCCGCGAGCACGAACTTGCAAAGGCGGGCCTCATCCCGCTGATCCATCGCAAGAACACCGACAAGGCCGCCTTCATCGGCGCCCAGTCACTCTACAAGCCGAAGAAGTACTTCGGCGATAAGGGCGTGGATGCCACCGCGTCCGACAACTTGTCGTCACGACTACCTTACATGTTCGCAGTGTCCCGCTTTGCCCACTATCTGAAGTGCATGGTTCGCGACAAGATCGGATCCATGAAGGAGAAGGATGAGCTGACGATCTGGCTGCAAACCTGGATCAACGAATACGTTGATGCCAACCCAGCCCTCTCGTCAGAAGCTCAGAAAGCGCGCAAGCCACTGGCCGCTGCGAAGGTTGAAGTCATCGCAAACGAGGAGAATCCGGGATATTACAACGCGCGCTTCTTTCTTCGTCCACACTTTCAGTTGGAGGCGATGGACGTCGGCCTCAGCCTGGTTTCACGCCTACCCGGCCCCGCTTCCTGATGCCGCAACATCGCAACCGTAACCACGCAGACATTTGAGAGGACTACGCTATGGCTGTCGACATCTTCTTGAAACTCGATCCGATCAAGGGCGAGTCGCTGGACGACAAGCACAAGGACGAAATCGATATTTTGAGCTGGTCTTTCGGCGAGAGCCAGTCAGGCACTTTCCACAGCGGTTCGGGCGGCGGCGCCGGCAAGGTCAGCGTCCAGGATCTCCACTTTACGCACTTCGTCGACAAGGCCACGCCGGAGCTTTTCAAGGTCTGCGCGAACGGCAAGCACATTGATACGGCGATCCTCACGGTCCGCAAGGCGGGTGAACATCCGCTGGAGTATCTCAAGATCGAGATGAAGCACATCCTAGTCACCAGCGTATCGACGGGCGGATCGCACGGTGAAGATCGTCTCACCGAAAACGTGAGTCTGAACTTCGCGAAGGTCAAGATGACCTACAAGACCCAGACGGAAAAAGGCGGCGCTGGAGCTGCGCCGGTGTTTGGCTGGGACGTTCCCGCCAACAAGGAATGGGCCTGATTGTCGGCCCTACCTGGCGCCGGTTGCGATAAGCGCGAACCGGCGCCAGGCGACGCAACTGCGGTCGCACGTCTTTGTGGGCCCGACCGCCTGTTGAGGCGACATCATCTTGGAGACCAACTGATGCGCCGCGGAATAGAATAGCGAGTCGGGCGGCCATCTTGGGGACCGTAAATGACTATTGCTCCAAAGAGGGACCGGCTTTCTCCTCCCTTGATGCTGGCCTTCCGCTCGGCTCATGAAGCCCGCGATGCGCGCAAGAAGCTCAATCTGCGCGATGAGTTCGGTGAGCGGATCATTGCCGGGCGGCGCAGCGCAGGCCGCTTTCCGATCTCGGAAACGTTGTTGCGGCGGGAGGTCTCCCATGACCTTGAAACGCTCCTCAATACCATTGCTCTGGAATCGACCTTGGATCTGAGCGGGCGGGATAGCGTTCGAACCTCGATCCTGAACTACGGCTTCCCCGATATCGCCCACCGTTCGATCGACGAGGTCACGGACGACGAACTCACCGACGCCCTGCGCGAGACTCTGACGACGTACGAGCCAAGACTCGATCGCAAGACGATCCGGGTCCGTCGCGACGGCTCGGTCGGTCCTGAGCAGCTGAAGCTGCGCTTCATCGTTCACGCAGACCTCAAGGCCGAGCCGCTCAACGTCCCCGTGGAATTTGTCGCCGACGTCGATCTCGACAGCGGCGACATCCAAATCAATCGACTTTAGCATGAATCGCGAATTCCTCGATTTCTACAATCGTGAACTGTCATTGCTGTACGAGCAGGCGGGAGATTTCGCCGAAGAATATCCTGGCATCGCAGAGCGCCTCGGCGGCCTCATCCGCGACCGCTCGGACCCGATGATCACGGGACTGTTGGAAGGCGCCGCATTTCTTGCCGCCCGCGTTCAGCTTAAGCTCAAGCACGAATTCCCGGAATTCACTGCAAACCTGCTTGAGCAGCTGGTACCGAACTATCTTGCGCCCACACCGTCGGCGATGCTCGTCACGGCACGGCCACCCTACGCCGACCCGGCGCTGCGCGACGGCAAGAAGATTGTACGGGGCGCCTATTTCGACGCAACCTACCCCGGTGGTGACTCGTGCGCCCCATGATTGCGTGCAGCAAATTGGCTTCGACGAAAACGAGTCTCTGTTCCCTAACGACAATCGGATCTTTCGCGGCTCGGAGCTGCTGCGAGAATATTTCATGTTTCCACGCAAGTTCCTCGGCATAAACCTGACGGGACTACGCAGCGTGATGTCGCGACTGCGCAGCAAATCGATCGATATTGTCTTCGCTTTCGATGAACACAATTCGCGGCTGGCTGCCTCGGTGCGCCCCGAGACCTTCAGGCTCTATACTGCACCGGCGATTAATCTGTTCGAGAAAACGAGCGATCGCATTCCTGTCAAGTCGAATACTTACGAGTACCATGTGGTGCCAGATCGCAGCCGCTATCTGGAATACGAACCGCACCAGGTGCTCGAGGTCTACGCGCACCTGCCGGCAGAGAAGGATAAACGGCCCGTGCGCCCGCTATATTCGGCCGCCGTCGACCGGACCAGCGGATCGGTCGACGGGCTTTATTTTACCGTCCGCCGCTTACCCCGGCGCCGCACAGTGGAAGAGAAGACATATGGTTCTTCCTCCGACTACACCGGAACGGACATGTTCCTCTCACTGCTCGAGCCCGGTGAATTGAGCGGCCAAGGCTCCGTCGCCGAACTGAGCGTCCGGGCTCTCTGCTCCAATCGCCATCTCACCGAGCACCTACCGGTCGGCCAAGGCGGCGCCGACTTTCGGCTGCTTGACGATACCTCCCTTGATCTGATGTGCGTCGCTGGTCCCACGCCACCACGCGAGCCGGTGGTCGCCCAACTGCGCAGCCGCAGCGAAATCGCCAACAGTGGGATTGTCAGCTGGCGGCTGATCAATATGCTCAGCCTCAACTATCTTGGCCTCGTCGAACGCGGTGGCGGCAAGAACGCCGGAGCGCTGCGCGAGATGCTGGCCTTGTTCGCCGATCAGTTCGACGACGCCACGGAGCGCAAGATCCGCGGCGTACGCAGCATAGAAAGCCGACCTGTCGTGCGGCGCGTGCGCGAGCGCACGGGTAGCGGCGCAGCACGGGGCCTGGAGATTACCGTTACGCTCGACGAGAAGGCATTTGAGGGCAGCGGCGTGTTCTTGCTCGGGGCAGTGCTGGAGCGCTTCTTCGCCGACTATTCGGGCTTCAACACCTTCACTCAGACGGTCATCTCGACGCCGGAGCGCGGCGAGATCATGCGGTGGCCACCGCGCATGGGCACGCGGAGACCGCTATGACGCTGATCGACCAGATGAAGGC
>NZ_JBFUES010000187.1:0-11581 GCF_056403875.1 Bradyrhizobium sp. P2_E8 | reverse complement strand
GCACTATCCCGCTGCGCGGACGCATCCTTCAGTTCAGCGAAGAATTTATCGGCGATCTGATGAAGGTCATGCCCGAGCTTTCGGGCCTTGCCGCGTTGCTGGAATTCTCCCGGCGCGGCGCGCTTTTCACCCGCAGCACAAGCGACGCGCTCGCCCCACTCATGGAGGAGATCGTGACGGCGAACGGCGTGCGCCGGATCGAGCTGTTCATGATGATATTGGGGATACTTTGCCGCGCCCGAAAGGCGCGCCCGCTCTCCAGCCCAAACTACCTGCCCGACCCGTCTGGTTACATGTCTGCGGGCATGAACAAGGCACTTGCCTTCATCCGGAAGAACCTGACGCAACCTTTCGGTGAAACGGAGCTCGCAGCGATCGCCGGTCAGTCGCAAAGCGCATTTTCGCGCTCGTTCCGCCGGCACACGGGCATGTCACTGGTGCAATACGTCAAACGGCTGCGCATCAATCTCGCCTGCCAGATCTTGATGAGCGACGAGCAGGCTTCCATCACCGACATCTGCTTCGAGGTCGGCTTCAACAATCTCTCCAATTTCAACCGGCAGTTTCTGGCCGAGAAGGGCATGCCGCCTTCGCGCTTCAGACGATTGTTGGCGCACAACATCAATGCGGCCCGCGCGGCCTAGCCGGGGAGGAGCAAAGGAGGAGGACCATTGCGGAAGAATGACGCGGACATGCCGATGGCAGTCCGCGACAGGAATCGTCTGTCCAGGATTCTGCGCGGCTTCGGAGCACCGGCGCTCATTGCGCCGTCGGCGACGGAAGCAGCGAAGGCCTGTCTTCAAAAGATCAATGACGGCACTCTAACACCCAGTTCCGGAAAGGAAATCCGAAATGAAAAAGTTCTCTCCGAAAGATGCGGCCACAATTGTGCTGGCCTTGTCGCTGCTCGGCACAACCGTCCTGTTTTCGCAGGCCGCAGAGGTGAAGAACGCAACCGTTGCCTTCCTCATGCCGGACCAGGCCTCCACCCGCTACGAGCAACACGACTATCCGGGCTTTGCGGCAGAGATGAAGAAACTCTGCGACAGTTGCAAGGTGATCTACCAGAACGCCAGCGCAGATGCCGCACGGCAGCAACAGCAGTTCAATTCGGTGATTTCGCAAGGCGCCAAGGTGATCGTGCTCGACCCTGTCGACTCGACCGCCGCGGCCTCCCTGGTCAAGATGGCACAGTCGCAGGGCATCAAGGTCATTGCCTATGACCGGCCGGTTCCCGACGCCAAGGTCGATTTCTACGTCTCCTTCGACAACGAAGCCATCGGGAAGGCCATCTCTGAATCGTTGATCAAACATCTGAAGGCGGCCAAGATCACGGCGAAGGAGGGGGAGGGCGTGCTTGAAATCAATGGATCGCCGACCGATGCCGCTGCCGGACTCATCAAGAAGGGTATCCACGCAGGTCTTGATCAGAGCGGCTATCCAATTCTCGCCGAATATGACACGCCGGACTGGGCGCCGCCGAAGGCGCAGCAATGGGCGAGCGGCCAGATCACCCGCTTCGGCAAGAAGATCCTCGGCGTAGTGGCCGCCAATGACGGCACGGGCGGTGGTGCAATTGCCGCCTTCAAGGCCGCAGGCGTCGATCCGGTACCGCCGGTTACGGGCAACGATGCGACGATTGCCGCGCTTCAGCTCGTCATCGCCGGCGATCAGTACAACACGATTTCCAAACCCAGCGAGATCGTGGCCGCTGCGGCTGCCCAGGCGGCGGTGAAATTCCTCTCCGGCGAGACGCCCAACGCGGAAACCACGCTCTTTAATGCGCCGTCGAAGCTGTTCGTGCCGGCGGTCGTCACCCAGGAAAATCTGAAGGCGGAGATCGTCGACAAGAAGATCCAGACGGCCGATCAGCTCTGTACGGGCCGATATGCCGCCGGTTGCAAGAAACTTGGCATAACACAGTAACTGCGTCTGTCCCGGCCGCTCCCGGCGGCCGGGATGACCGACCAGAGCACGGGCTTGGAAATGACCACGATCTCGGATGTCGATCACCCGCAGGGCGGACTGCGCAAGCCTGTTCTAAGTCTTCGCGGAATTTCCAAGCATTTCGGCGCTGTGTCCGCCCTTACCGACGTCGATCTCGAGGTGCATGCTGGCGAGGTCGTGGCACTTGTGGGCGATAACGGCGCAGGAAAGTCCACGCTCGTGAAAATTCTTGCCGGCGTGCATCAGCCTACCTCTGGAACGATCGCCTTCGATGGCGAACATGTCGTCCTATCCGATCCGGCCGCGGCGCTCGGTCTCGGTATCGCCACCGTGTTCCAGGACCTGGCGCTCTGCGAGAATCTTGATGTAGTCGCAAATATCTTCCTCGGCCGAGAGCTCAATCCAATGCGGCTCGACGAGGTTTCCATGGAGCTCCGCGCCTGGACGTTGCTCAGCGAATTGTCGGCGCGGATCCCGAGCGTGCGCGAGCCCGTTGCGTCGCTCTCCGGCGGACAGCGCCAGACCGTGGCGATCGCGCGCTCACTGCTAACCGAGCCGAAGCTCATTCTGCTCGACGAGCCGACCGCCGCACTTGGCGTCGCCCAAACCGCCGAGGTGCTCGACCTCGTCGAGCGCGTTCGCGCCCGCGGCCTCGGCGTCATCATGATCAGCCACAACATGGAGGACGTACGCGCGGTCGCCGACCGGATCGTGGTGCTGCGCCTAGGCCGCAACAACGGCGAATTCGAACCCGACGCCTCCAACCAGGACCTCGTCACCGCAATTACCGGTGCGGACGAAAACTCGGTCTCGCGCCGCGCCAGCCGGCGCCRCGCCCATCAATCGCCGGAGCAGCGGCGATGACCGGCGACACGCAACGGGTTTCGACGGCGCGGCCGCTCGACCGCAGTGACGAGCGGGTCAAGCACACGGACACACTTGGGAACATGTTCAGCGCTTTTGTGGACCGCGTGCGGTCGGGCGACCTCGGCTCGCTGCCGGTGGTCGTCGGGCTTATCGTCATCTGTACGGCATTCGAGAGTCTCAACCCCGTTTTTCTGGCGCCGAACAATCTGGTCAATTTGCTGTTCGATTGTTCGACGGTCGGGGTCATCTCGCTGGGCATCGTCTGTATCCTGATGGTCGGCGAAATCGACCTCTCGGTTGGTTCGGTGAGCGGGTTCTCTTCGGCGCTTATCGGCGTGCTTTGGGTCGGTCAGGATTGGCCGGTGGCCGTCGCGATCGTCACGGCGTTGGTACTGGGCGCCGCCATCGGTGCGCTCTACGCGTTTCTGTTCAATCGTTTGGGGATGCCGAGCTTCGTCTCGACGCTGGCGGGCCTGCTGGCGTGGCTCGGCCTGCAGTTGTATCTGCTCGGTTCTTCAGGCTCGATCAATCTTCCCTACGGATCACCGCTGGTCAATTTCGGGCAGATGCTCGTCATGCCGCCGATCGTATCCTATGTGCTGGCGGCGGCCGCGAGCCTGGTTGTGTTCGTGACCGGCTACCGGACGGCCGCGCGCCGTCGGCAGGCGGGGCTATCGGCCAGTTCGTCTGGCCGCATGGTGCTGAAGGCGCTGCTGGTTACCATCGTACTCGAATTCATCGTCTATTATCTCAACCTCGGGCGCGGCGTTCCGTGGATGTTCGGTCTGTTCGTCGGCCTGTGCGTGGTCATGAACTACGCGTTGACGCGGACCAAATGGGGCCGCTCGATGTCTGCGGTCGGCGGCAATCGCGAGGCGGCCCGTCGGGCCGGCATCAACGTACGCCGGGTCTATTCGACCGCGTTCATGCTGTGCTCCACGCTGGCAGCCGCTGGCGGCATTCTTGCCGCAGCGCGGCTGGCATCTTCCAGCCAGCAGGCCGGGACCGGGGATGTCAACCTCAACGCGATCGCAGCCGCGGTCATCGGCGGCACAAGCCTATTTGGCGGCCGCGGCAGCGCCTATTCTGCACTCCTCGGAATCATCGTCATCCAGTCCATCGCGAGCGGCCTCACGCTGCTCGATCTCTCCTCGTCGCTACGGTACATGATCACGGGCGCGGTACTCGCTATTGCGGTCATCGTCGATTCGCTGGCACGGCGCTCACGCCTGTCCCATGGCCGAGCTTGAATAACTCTCACAAGAAGGACCAGCCGTGGCCCAGGAACTTGCAGGAAAAGTCGCCGCGATCACCGGCGCCGCGTCGGGCATCGGTCTCGAATGCGCCAGAACCTTGATCGGGGCGGGCGCGCGGGTGGTTCTGATCGATCGGGCAGAGGAGGCGCTGAGCAGCGCTAGCGTCGAGCTGGGCGACCAGGCGATTCCTTTACGTATCGACCTCACCGATCCTGAAAGCATGGGAACCATGATGTCGCAGGTCCTGGAGAAGGCAGGYCAACTGGACATCTTCCATGCGAATGCAGGCGCCTATGTCGGCGGCGAGGTGCTTGGCGGCGACCCCGACGCTTGGGACCGTATGCTCAACCTGAACGTCAATGCGCTCTTCCGGTCGATTCATGCGGTGCTGCCGCACATGGTCGAGCGCAAGAGCGGCGACATCATCGTCACCAGTTCGATCGCAGGTCTTGTCCCTGTGGTCTGGGAGCCGATCTATACGGCCTCCAAGCACGCTGTGCAGGCTTTCGTGCATACCGTGCGCCGACAGGTCGCCAAATATGGCTTGCGTGTCGGCGCTGTTGCGCCAGGTCCAGTTGTGACCGCGCTCATCAAAGACTGGCCCAAAGAGAAGATCGAGGAAGAAATGGCGGCCGGCGGCTTGATGCAGCCGGTGGAAGTCGCGCAGGCGGTGCTGTTCATGTTGACGCGTCCGAGAAACGTCACCATCCGCGACCTCGTCATTCTACCGCAGAGCAACGATCTATAGCATCTTCCGATCGGCGATCTGGATGTGGCCTCATGACCAAAGAATTCGCTGACCGCTATTTTCTTGGCGTCGATGTCGGCACGGGCAGCGCAAGGGCCGGAGTGTTCGATCGCTCGGGCAGACTCATTGCGAGTGATCGAACTCCTGTTGCACTTTGGCAGGAGGCCGGAGACATCGTCGAGCAGTCGAGCGAGGATATCTGGCATGCCGTATGCCGCAGCGTGCGTGGCGCGGTCGGGCAGGCCGGCATCGCGCCGGATAGCATCGCCGGCATCGGCTTTGATGCGACCTGCTCGCTGGTGGTGCTGGGCGAGGGGGGCGAGCCGCTGCCCGTCGGCCCGTCCGGCGATCCTGCTCGCAACGTCATCGTCTGGATGGATCACCGTGCAGCCGATCAGGCCCGCCGGATCAACCAGACAGGCGAGAAAGTCCTTGAGTATGTCGGCGGAGCCATCTCACCCGAGATGGAGACACCAAAACTGTTGTGGCTCGCCGAAAACATGCCCGACACGTTTTCCCGTGCGTGGCAGTTCATGGACTTGACTGACTTTCTGACTTGGCGTGCGACTGGGAGCCTGTCTCGCTCCATTTGTACCGTGACGTGCAAGTGGACCTATCTGGGCCACGAAAACCGCTGGGATGGCAACTTTTTCCGGTCGGTTGGCCTCGGTGTGCTGGCGGACGAGCAGTTCCGCAGGATCGGCACCGAGATCGTACCCGGCGGAACAAGACTGGCGGCGGGTCTGACTGCGGAGGCAGCGGCTGATGTCGGTCTCACGGCCGGAATGCCCGTTGCCGCAGGCCTCATCGATGCACACGCCGGCGGGGTTGGTACGGTGGGCGCACGTGGTGCGGCCGGCACGGTGCTCACGCGCATGGCGTATGTCTTCGGAACGTCCGCCTGTACCATGTCAACCACGACGCAACCGTCCTTCGTTCCCGGTGTTTGGGGACCCTATTTCTCTGCCATGGTGCCGGGGCTTTGGCTCAATGAAGGTGGGCAGTCGGCCGCCGGCGCTGCGATTGAGCATCTGTTGCAGATGCATCCGCATTCCGCGCAGGCGACACATGCTGCACGTCAGAAGCAGCAGACGCTTGCCGATTGGCTTGCCGCGGAAGTCGAATCACGCGGCGGTGCCGACATGATTCCGGACTTGGTCGGCGAGCTTCATGTTGTCCCCGAATTCCTCGGCAATCGCGCGCCATTCGCGGATCCTGACGCGCGTGCACTGATTGCCGGGCTTGATATGCGCGCGGATCTCGAGAGCCTACTGGCGCTTTACCTTGCCGGATTGTGCGGTCTTGGTTACGGGGCCCGGCAGATCGTTCGGGCCCAGCAGGAAAAGGGCATCGCGGTTGATACGATCGTGGTCAGCGGCGGCGCCGCAAAGAGTCGCCTCGTGCGACAGGTGCTCGCTGATTCGACGGGTTTGACGGTCGCCGCGTCGGCATCTCCGGAGGCCGTCCTTCTCGGCTCCGCGATGCTTGGATCAGTTGCTTCGGGTGTCCATGCCAGTCTCGGCGAGGCGATGCAGGCGATGTCGGTCTTAGGGGAAATCCATCAGCCCCAGGCGACTTTGGAAGACTGGACCGATCGGCGCTTCGGAGCCTTTGAGGCCCTGCAGAAAGTCGGCCGGGCCATTAGAGGCGCTTCTTAACTCCCTTCACCAACTCGGCCACGTCCAAAGCATGGTCATGCCGCGCTACCACCTGGCGCGGGACCGCTCCGCCCGCCGCGACCAGCATTCACGTCGCGGGAAAATGCGCCGATTTCCGACTGCCTGTCGTAGCGGATGACTCCCCTTTCATCATCGAGACACATATGTCATGATAGAAATACAAATGTATAAGTCGCCTTCAGGGAGGGCTGTCCATGGGTAGGAAAGTCGCATTCATTGCAGCCTTGTTCGGCGCGTTGGCATTGGTCGGTCCGGCACAAGCGCGGGTCGAGGTGCAGTGGTGGCACGCCATGAGCGGCGTCCTCGCCGACCGGCTCAATGAGCTCGTCGAGAAGTTCAACACGTCGCAGGACAAGTACACCGTCGTCGCGGTCGCCAAGGGCAACTACGATGAGGTGACCAACGGGGTGATCGCCGCCTACCGCGCGAAGCGGCCGCCGGAAATGGTGCAGATCGCCGAGCGCGGTTACATGACGATGCTGCTCTCGGGGGCGGTTGTTCCCGTGCAGGACCTGATAGAGCAGAAGGGTTACAAGGTCGACTTTTCGGATTTCATCAAGCCGGTGGCAAGCTTCTGGAGCTACAAGGGGCGGATGTCGGCGATGCCCTTCAACTCGTCGACGCCGATCTTTTGGTACAACAAGGACCACTTCCAGAAGGCCGGCTTCGACAAGCCGGCCGACACCTGGCAGGAGCTGGAGAGCCAGCTTTACACCATCAAGTCCAAGGGGATCAGCGAATGCGGCACGGTGCTGCCGGGCGACTTCTACTGGAGCCTCCTCGAGAACTACAGCGCCATCAACAACCAGCCTTACGGCACGCTTGCAAACGGTTTTGACGGGCTCGGCACCGAGTTCGTCTACAACAAGACGAAGGTGGTCTCGCAAGTCGCTCGGTTGAAGAAGTGGCTCGACGACGGCGTGATGCAGATCGCAGGCCAGGGCTTCAGTCCGGAACAGTTGTTCACGTCGGGACGATGCTCGACGTTCGTCAATTCGACCGCATCGCACGGCAATATCGAACGCAACGCGACCGTCAATTGGAGCGCCACCTTCCTGCCGCACGAGAGCGACATCAATTCGCCTCTCAACAGCACCATCGGCGGCGGAGCCATCTGGGTCATGAGGGGCCACACCCARGAGCGGTATGACGCCGTCGCGGCCTTTCTGAACTTCCTCGCCCAGCCGGAGACCCAGGTGTGGTGGCATGGCGCGACCGGCTACGTTCCCGCTACCAATCGTGCCTATGCGCTTGCGCGGGAGCGTGGCTACTACAAGGATCACCCAACCAGAGAGATTGCCGTTCTACAGCTTTCACGTGGCACGCCGAACGAGAACTCGCGCGGCTTCCGCTTCGGCAATTTCGTGCAGACGATGCTGGCCCAGCGCCAGGAGGTGGAGGCAGTCTTTGCCGGCCAGAAACAGCCGCAGCAGGCGATGGATGATGCGGTCAAGCGGGGCAACGAGATCTTGCGGCAGTTCGAAAAGCTCAATGCCGGGAAGACACTGGAAACCGAGCGTCCATGACGTTGCGCCTGTCCATCCCGTGGCGTGATACGCGCGCACCCGTGCTTCAGAGAAGGCACGGGGGCCATCAGTCCAAGGCCGGGACGGGCGCGGCGGCCGGCGGATCCCGAACGTCTGGAAAGGTGCGTCGCCGCGAGCAAGAGGCCGGCCTTAAGCGAGCCAATTTCGGCGACGGCCCCGGCCTGCCGACGCTGCTGTTGCTGCCGCAATTGCTGATCCTGCTGTTCTTCTTCTTCATCCCGTCGCTGCGGGCGCTGATGCAATCCGTCTTGCTCAGCGATCCCTTTGGGACCAAAGTCCAGTTCGTGTGGTTCGACAATTTCAAGACGCTGCTTGCGAGTAGCGATTACCGCCAGTCGATTACGGTGACGTTCTGGTTCACGGTGGCGCAGAACGTGCTCACGCTGGGCAGCGCGCTTGTCCTCGCCTTTGCCACTGACAGGATTGTGCGCGGCCGTTCGGCCTATCGCACCATCATCCTGTTGCCCTATGCAATTGCGCCCGCGATCGCTGGCATCCTGTGGGCTTTCCTGTTTAATCCGGCGGTCGGCCCGCTCGCGCAGGTGCTGCACTGGGGCGGCATTGCATGGGACCCCAACCTCAATCCGACTGACGCGTTGATCCTGGTGACGCTCGCCGCGTCGTGGAAGCACGTCTGCTACGATTATATCTTTTTGGTCGTGGGGTTGCTCGCGGTACCGGTGTCGCTGATGGAGGCTGCCGCGGTGGATGGCGCCGGTCCGATCCGCCGCTTCGTCTCGATCGCGCTGCCGATGCTCGGGCCCACCGTATTCTTCCTCATGGTGATGAACTTCATATATGGCTTCTTCGAGACCTTCGCCATCATCGACGCGGTCACCAAAGGCGGCCCCGCCGGTGCAACCAACATTCTGGTTTACAAGGTCTTCGTGGATGGCTTCGTCAATCTCGACCTCGGCTCTTCGGCCGCGCAATCGGTTCTTTTGATGAGCTTCGCGCTGATCTGCACGCTGCTGCAATTCCGCTACTTCGACCGCAAGGTCAATTACGGAGTCTAGCCGAATGGTGGAGCGCTCGCCGATCCTCAACATGGTCTGTCACGCGATCCTGATTGCCGGCGCGCTGACGGTCTGCGTACCCCTGTATTTTGCGTTCGTGGCGGGCTCGCTCACCGTGACCGAGGTGCAGAAGGTGCCGTTACCATGGCTCCCTGGAAACCAGTTTTTCGACAACCTCACCTATCCCGGGCTGATCCTGCCACTGATCGCCTCGGCGACCGCCACGTTCCTTTTTCGCCAGTTCTTCCTGACGGTCCCGGACGAGCTGTGCGAGGCGGCGAAGCTGGACGGCGCATCGCCGCTGCATTTCTTCTGGAGCATCCTGTTGCCGTTGTCCGTGCCGAACATGGTGGCACTCGCCATCATCCTGTTCCTGTTCGGGTGGAATCAATATCTCTGGCCGCTCCTCTTTACGACCGACAAGGATATGGCAACGGCCGTCATTGCACTGAAGGGCCTGATCCCCCGCTCCGACAGCGAGCCGGCCTGGAATATCGCCATGAGCGGCGCGCTCCTCACAATGTTGCCGCCGGCGCTGGTCGTCCTGCTCTTGCAGCGCTGGTTCATCAAGGGTCTTATCGACAGCAGCAAATAGGGTTCGATCATGGTTTTCATCGCCGGGCATCGCGGCGCGCGCAATCTTTGGCCGGAGAACAGCCTTACGGGCTTCCGCAATCTGTGCGAGGAGGGCGTCGATGCGGTCGAGTTCGACGTCCACCAGAGCGCGGATGGCGGGCTTGTCGTGATCCATGATCCGCTGCTCGACCGCACCACCTTGGATAGCGGCCCGGTTGGCGAGCGCAGCCTGAGACGGTTGACGGCAACGCGCCTTCGCGATGCCGGCGACGAATGCATTCCGACCCTCGGCGAGGTGCTCGGCGTGTTGAGCGAAACGACGCTTGAGCTCCACATCGAGATCAAGACCGATGCGCTCGGCAATTGCTATGCGGGCCTCGAAGCGCGGCTGATCGACGAGATCAAGCGCCGGGGGCTGGAGAGGCGTGCAATCATCACCTGCTTCGTGCCCGGCGTGATCGCGACCGTGCGCCGGCTCTGGCCGGAGGCGCAGGTGCTTGCCTCGCTCGACCGCCGTTCGGCGGAGATGATGGGCGGAATCGCGTCCGCGCTGGCACAATTTGCCGCCATTCCCGGCTGCATTGTCGCGGTCGAAAAATCGCTCCTGGGGCTCACATTGCCGCTGGCCCTTCAAGTGCTCGGATCCAAGCGTCTCGGTGCATGGGTGACCAATGAGCCGGAGGATATCGCCTACTGGCTTGCCCAACCGGTGCGGCAGATCACCACCGATCGGCCTGATCTCGCTGTGAGCATTCGGCGCAAGCTTGAAACCGGGCCGGCGCATTCATGATTCCCCGCCGCCGCTTTCTCCTGGGATCGCTGGCGAGCGCCGCGTTGGCGGCGCCCGCCGGGTTCGTGCGCGGAGCGCCACTCTCCTTCAGCGCCGATCCTTTCGCGCTCGGTGTTGCGTCCGGGTGTCCGCGGCCGGATCGCGTCATCCTGTGGACCCGCCTTGCGCCACAACCTCTCGACAGCGGCGGCATGGGCGACGCTGCGGTGGATGTCGAATGGCAGGTCGCCGATGACGAGCACTTCTCGCGGATCGCCTCCAGCGGCGTCGTGCGGACGACAGCAGAGCTTGCGCATTCCGTGCATGTCGAGGCGACGGGATTGCGGCCCGATCGCGTCTACTGGTTTCGCTTCCGCGCCGGTCCGGCGCTTAGCCCGGTGGGACGCACCCGAACCGCGCCGGCCGAGTCCGCGCGCCCGTTCCGTTTTGCCTTCGCATCCTGCCAGCAATACGAGCAGGGCTATTTTGCCGCCTACCGCGACATGGCCGCGCGCGATCTCGATCTTGTCGTTCATCTCGGTGATTACATCTATGAGAAATCCTGGGGATCGCACCACGTCCGCCAGCACGGCGTCGGCATCCCGACGACGCTCGAGGAATTCCGCAACCGCTACGCGCTCTACAAGAGCGATCCCGACCTGCAAGCCGCGCACGCCGCCTTTCCCTGGCTATCAGTCTGGGACGACCACGAGGTGATGGACGACTATGCCAATGATCGCTCCTACACGGTGGGTGACACCGCGCGGTTCCTGAAGATCCGCGCCGCGGCCTATCAAGCCTATTACGAGCACATGCCGCTTCCGCTCTCGGCTCGTCCACGCGGCGCGCACGCCACGATCTACGAACACTATCGCTTTGGCGACGTGCTTGACGTGCTGCTGCTCGACGACCGGCAATATCGCTCGGCATCGGCTTGTGTCGGAAGCGGACGCCCGACCTGGGTGAATGACTGTGCAGGCCGAACCGACGAAACGCGGACGATGCTGGGCGAGAGACAGGAGCAATGGCTTGGGGCGCGCCTGCGCGACTGCCGTGGTCGCTGGACGATCGTCGCGCAGCAGACCTTGATGGCACAGGACAAGCGGGAAGGGGATGATGGCGCGCACTTCTGGATGGACGGCTGGGACGGCTACCCCAACGCCCGCCGTCGTCTCC